>CBFGOB010000153.1:0-6699 GCA_965650215.1 uncultured bacterium
AAGTTTTTCATACACGCCCTGGTCGCGACGCTCGAGGACGGTGAATCCGGCCTTCTTGGCATCACTCACCGACAAGGGTTTCGTCACCGTCGGCGTGTTGATGCGCGAGACCACCTTTTTGACCGGGTGCTTGCACAAGGGGCAAACCAACAGCGGGCTACGGTCAACCGGGCGTCTGAGCTCAAACCCGCGGGCGCAGACGCGACACGAATGTTCCGGATCGTCGGGAGCTTCGGAGACGTATTCGTAAATCGGCATGATCAAGGCGCAGACCGGGAAATTTCCGCTCTACGCCACAGGCAATAACGCAATCCGCGGGAGCTTACCAGCTCGACTTGGTCACGCCGGGGATCATGCCGGCAGATGCCAATTCGCGGAAGGTAATCCGGGACAGGCGGAAGCGGCGGAGGAACGCGCGGCGGCGGCCGGTGATCTGGCAGCGGTTGATCAGGCGAGTCGGGCTGGCGTCACGAGGAAGCATCGCAAGGCCGACATAGTCCTTCTCTGCCTTGAGCTTGCGACGAAGCTCGGCAAATTTCTCGACAGTGCGCTTTTTGCGTTCGTTACGGGCGATCCAACTTTTCTTAGCCATAATGCGGGGCGGAGGTGTTAAAGGATGCACGGGGGCATGCAAGCACAAAGTCGCTCTTTTGCGCATTTTGGGCCCTCCGGGCGGCTGGAGCCGGGAAAAAGCCGGTCCGGGCGCCCCTGCTGCCGCCTCCCGGCAGGTCCCGGATTCAGGCCTCGGGGGCTTTTTTGAGCAGCCGGAACCGGTCGTGATAGGCCCCGCGGTTGTATTTCCGGCAGCAATCGTAGCAGGCGACGACCCGGCGGATCGGCCGCACCCGCTCAATGACCGTCAGGCAGTTCGGGCAGACGTAGGCGTGCTGGCGCGCCACCCGGCGGGACTTGAGCGGCAGGTTGTGAAAGGCCCGCTCGCCGGCGATGCCAAGCTCGGCACAGGCCATCTCCCACTCGGGGCCGTGCGCGCTGATCTGACGGCGGCCGCAACGCTCGTAGGCCACCAGATGGGCCAGCTCGTGCTTGAGCGTCCGCCACAACTCGTCCGGCGCCAGATTGCGCAACTTGGGGTTGAGCTCGATGAGGCGGTCCGGCCACCATGCGCGACCCGCCGTGGTCTGCATCCGCGGGTTCCAGGTCACCCGGACCTTGCGCGCCAGCTCGGGCAGCCCCAGGCCCAGCGCGGCATCCGCGCACCACGCGCTCAGGCCGCTGTCGGAACGGTCGCACTTCGCTTTTCCCGCGGGTTTGGGTTTGAAGCGACGCAACCACGATGCCCATCGGAATTCCAACTGCAATGTCGCTCGACCCATGGAGCTATCGCTTAGCAAGTTCGCGGTGAATTGGCAACAGGTTCGGTGGAGATTTCACGATGAATTTTCAGCATCCGTTTTCACCGCGCATTCCGCCCGTCTCCACGGCGGCCGCGGGCAGCGCCGGCAGCGCCCTTGATGCCGCGTGCTGCCGCTCCCCCACGACCGCGCTCACGCTTGCCGGACCTCCACCCACTGCCGGGTGCGCGCGGACTCCAGCACGGCGTCGCAGACATACTGCGTGCCCAGTGCGTGGCGGAAATCCGGATAGCGCTTTTCGGCCGACGGGTCGTCGAGCGACTTGAAGAATTCCGCCAACTCGTGGATGAACGAGTGCTCGTAGCCAAGGCAAAGCCCCGGCACCCACCAGTTCCCGGCGTAGGGATGGTCGCCGTCCGAGCAATGGATGCTGCTCCAGCCGCGGCGATCGCCCTCGACCCCGTGGTCGAAGTAATCGAGCCGGTTGAGGTCGTGCAGGTCCCAGGCCAGCGACTTGTGCTCGCCGTTGATCTCGAAGGTCTTGAGGGCCTTGTGGCCGCGGGCGTAACGGGTCTATTCGAAGATGGCCAGCGAGCCGTTTTCGAAGCGCGCGAGGAAGGCACAGGCGTCGTCGATCGTGACCGGGCGCTTGTCGCCGGTCGCGGTGTGGACCCGTTCCTTGATGAAGGTCTCGGTCATCGCCGACACCGAGACGATGTCACCGTTGATCCAGCGCGCGGTGTCGATGCAGTGGGCGAGCAGGTCGCCGGTGACGCCGGAGCCGGCGGCGGCGGCATCGAGGCGCCACAGGCCGGCTCCGCCCTGCGGCAGCTCGGCGGAAATCGTCCAGTCCTGCAGGAAGTTCGCGCGGTAGTGGAACACCCGGCCCAGCTCCCCGGCCGCAACGATGTTCTTGGCGAGGGTCACCGCCGGCAGGAAGCGGTAGTTGTACCACACCAGGTTCGGCAGGCCCGAGGCCTCCGCGGCGGCCACCATCTCCTCGCCCTGCTTGCCATCCAGCGCCAGCGGCTTTTCGCAAAGCACCATCTTGCCATGGGCAAGACAGGCCTTCGCGATCTCGGCATGCGAGTCGTTGGGCGTGCAAATGTCCACCGCATCGATGTCGTCGCGCTTCACCAGCTCGCGCCAATCGGTCTCATAAGACGCAAAGCCCCACTTTTCGGCAAAAGCCCTGACCTTCGCCTCGTCCCGCCCGCAGACGGCCTGGCGCACCGGCACGTGGCCGGTGTCGAAAAAGTGGGAAAGCTGCGAGTAGGCGTTGGAATGGGTCCGGCCCATGAAACCGTAGCCGATGAGACCGATGCGAATGGGTTTTTTCATGATGGGGTGTGGGGATGTGGGAAAGTCGGCGGTGCGATACGCTTCGCACATCCACCATGTTTCGGGCGATCGTGCGACAGGCAATCAAAAACGGCAGGGCCTGGCTCAGAAACCCCAGCCGAGCGAGACGTAGGCGAAGCGCCCGGCAGCGGGAACCGCCTCGCCGACGCCAAGGTCGCCGCCACTGACCCGGTTCACGCCACCGAGGTGATCGGCATAGCGCTTGTCCAACAGGTTTTCCATGCCCACCTCGACCCGCATCGATGCCTCGAAGGTCCTGGCCACGCGCAGGTTGAGGATGCCGTAGCCGGGGCTCGCGGATTCGTTCTGGACTGACGACACGCGGTTCTGCGCCGCCGCCCACACCCATTCGAAATGACTTTCCCACGACCCGCGTCGGCATCCCAGATCGAACATGCCGCGCAGGGGAGCGATCCGATAGAGGTCATCGCCGGTCTCCCGGTTGCGTCCGCGAACGTGGCTGACACTCCCTTCCAGCGTGAACTCATCACCCATCTGCCAGCCGCCGCGCAGCTCCATTCCGTAGAGCTCGGCACGGTCGATGTTCCCGTACTGGAGCACCGGAAGCCCGTTGCTGTCGTTGCGTGCCAGCGGCATGCCCTGGATGTAGTCATTGATGCTCTGATAGAACGGCGTCACACCTGCCGTCCACGATTCCCCGCTGCGCGTGATCCCGAGCGCGAGCTGCAGGGACGTTTCGGGATCCAAATCGAGATTGCCCAGGTAGCTGCGGCCGTCGGCCAGGCCGGCACTGGCATTGAGCGGCGTCCACAGGTAGCGCTCGACCAGCGACGGGGCCCGGCTTTTCAGCGCCGCGGCCAGTTCCACGACCGTGGCCCGATCCGGCTCGAAGCGCAGGGCCGCCGTGAGCGCCGGCAGGACCTCGGTCACCGAGCGGTCGGCGGCATTGAACGCGGCCTGATCGGCGAGGATCGCATCCCGCATCGGCCCGGGCGGCGGAAGGATGGCATTATCCACCCGCCCGGCATCGCTGCTCACCACGTCCCCGCGCGCGCCAATGCGCGAACTCCAGCGCTCCGAGTGCTCCTGCCGCCACTCGGCATAAAGGCCCTGGCGGCGACGACGGTTGTCCTCGAAGGTGTCGCGCCGCAGCCCGCTCATCATGCCGGCCGTGACAACTTGCTCGGCATCGAAGCCGTTGTGGTGAAGGTCGATGCCCGCAAGCAGCGAGTGATCGCCAAGAGGCAACACGGCATCGCCGCGCCAAGCGAAGTCGCGGCTGGATGCCGGCGACTCCATCGCCATCGCTCCAGGCGCCAGCGGGCGCAGGCTGAAGTTGTCCATCAGGTGCTCGATGTCGTGCACCGCCACCCGGTGTTCCAGTGTTCCCCAGGCGAAGCTTTCCTTCTGGGACAGGCCGAAGCGCCAGGCATCATCACGCACCATGTCCATCGACAGCGACGGCGTGCCGGCATCGCGGGTCGCGGAAAAGCCGGCATCCACCGCGATGAACCCGCCATCGGTCCGCCATGCCTGGCGGAGGGAATGACGGGTGGTCTCGTAGCCGCTCGCACTCACCGTGCCACCGGGGAAACGCAGGTCATCGGCCGTGGCCGCGGCACCGCGGTATTCGGTCGCGCGGCTTGCCGTGGCGATCGACAGGTCGCCGTGAAGCCGCATCGCCTCCTGACTGCCCAGGAATGAAGTCCCCAGGGCCCCTTGGGTCAGCAGCGCTTCCGTCCCGGCGAACTCAGGATCGGCGCGCTTCACCAGCAGCGCGCCGCCGATGTGATTGCCGCCAACGCTGACCGGTGAAATCCCGGCCATCAACTCGATGAGATCGCCACTCGAGGGATGCGCGTAGTGGAGTGGCGGATCCATGTGGTTCGGGCAGGCAGGCGTGATGGCCATGCCATCCACCCGCACCGCCACGCGGTCACCGGAGAGACCGCGCAACTGGAGGATGCCGGTTTGCGCGCCATTGCGGACAATCGCCGCACCCGGCAACTTGCCGACCATGGCGGCGGTATCGGCCGAGCGCTGGTGCTCGGGCCCGACGGAGTGTTCGATGACGGATCCGGAGCGATCGGACCGGATCGAGCTCACATGGAGCGGGTCAAGCGTCGGCAGCTGCTGCGCGCTTGACGGGCTGGAACAAGCACCACCTAACAGAATGGCGGCGAAGGAAGAATGGATAACATGCATGATCAGTTCAAAAATGGGGATGGACGCCACATGGCGCGCTTGCAAAGCGGGCGCCGGGCGACAGGCCCGGGCCACAGGATGCGGGCGATCTGCCCGCGGCGGGTTGGCTCAGGCGCCACCTGGCACCGGAGCTTGAATGGCAATCGGTTTACACCCGCTCGGGCGGCGGAGCGTCCGGCGCATCCGCGCCCCGACCTGCATCGCGGGTGATGAGGGGGATTCGCAGCCCGGCGACCGTGCTGCCCATCCTCGCGGGCAAGCAAAGCCTCTCGCTCACCACCATCTCCGCCCACGCGAAACGCGGGGCGCGCTCCGGCAGCCGCTTGTCATCCGACTCCGGTGCCTGCTCCTTGCGGTGGATCTCCGCCGCCTTGTGGCACAAGCCGCAGGGATGGCCGCCATCAAAGGTTTCGACAATCCCGCGCTTGAAGCCGCGTTCCTGGGTGTAGGTGACCAGCATGCTCGCCCACGCCAGCTCCTGCACCAACATCGCCGGACCCTGCATCAGCAGGATCAAGGCAAAGGCCAGAAGTCGGCGAAGGGCACGCACCGCTACAGGCTGGACCTCAAGACCTCATCTGGCAACCCAAAGCCCGCCACAATTGACCAAGCGGATCGCACCTCACACCGCGGTGCCCGGTGAGCCTCCCTTCGGAATTCCTGAGTGGAAATTCTTTTGTGTGGATTCAGGCATCGGACCTGACAGCTTGTGGTCATGTTTCGTTACGGCAAATTAGCCCGCCAGGCGGTTTCGGCACTCAGCTATTTGGCGGAGCGTCATGCTCCGGACGGCCCGTGGATCTCCTCGGCGGAGATCGGCCGTGCACGCAAGATCCCACCGACCCTCGCCGCCAAGTTGCTCAGCGAAGCGGCATCCGCCGGCCTGTGCAAAGGCCTGACCGGCCCCGGCGGCGGCTACCGCCTGGCACGCCCACCGGCAGAAATCCGCCTTGCCGACATCGTGAGCCTCTTCGAGCGCGACATGGAGGAATTCCCCTGCCCCTTCGGCCCCGGTTGGTGCGGCACCGGCAACCCCTGCCCGCTCCACCACGATTTCCTGAAACTGGAAGCCAACGGCCGCCAATTTCTCGAGGAAACCACTCTGGAGGTCTTCACCTGCGACACGGCCGGACTGCCCTGAACCAATGACGGGAGCCCCCGCTGGGCGCTCCCGCCGCTTGATGGAAGGTCATGCCGCTCAAGCGGACTCGGCCAAGGCTTTCGCCTGCGGAAACAGCACAGCATTCTCCAGATGGATGTGACGGTGCAGGTCCTCCTCCAGCTCGGCCAGTCCGGCAAACAGCGCACGGTAGGTGTTGCAGGCCTCGGGCGGCGGATTGAAGCCACCCGTCAGCTCCCGCATCCTGGCCAAGGCCGCGCCCGCATCGTCGTGCTCCTGCAGCATGCAGGCCACGGGACCGTCCAGCGGCATCACCGAGGGCCGCCCGGAAGCAAGCGCCTCAATCGCCGGAAACAAAATCTGCTCCTCCTTCATCATGTGACTGCCGAGCTCCTCGGACATGGTGCAGAACACTTCGAACAATTCGACCAGCGACGGCGTGTGCCCGCCATGCACCTTGGCCACCCGCTCCGACATCGCGTGAATCCGCGGCAATTCGGCACGCAGGTAAGCGTGGTGCTTGTTCACAATGTGGGCGATCAGCTCCACCGGCGGAAGCAGCGCCGGATTCTCAGCGGGATCCGTCTTGACGGCGGCCGCCGCCTCGAGCTGCTCGATCACCGAGTCGAGATCGACGCCCTTGAGTGCGCAGGCCTCGCGCAAGGTGCGCCCGCCCTGACAGCAGAAATCAATGGCGTAGGCCTGGAAGACCCGGGCTTGGGAGGGGTTTTCGGCGAC
>CBFGOB010000154.1:0-6653 GCA_965650215.1 uncultured bacterium
GGGGGGGCTCTGGGCTTTGTGTCTTCCCCCCCCCCCCGCTACAATTCTAACGGACTAGGCGCAGACCGGGCACTGGTTCGGATTGGTGAAGAAGTCGTTGCCCTTGTCGTCGATCAGGATGAACGCCGGGAAGTTTTCGACGGTGATCTTCCAGACCGCTTCCATGCCGAGTTCGGGGAAGGCGACGACTTCCTGGGAGCGGATGTGTTCCTTGGCCAAGAGGGCCGCCGGGCCGCCGGCCGAGCCGAGGTAGAAGCCACCATGCTTCTTGCAGGCGTCGGTGACCGCCTGCGAGCGGTTGCCTTTGGCGAGCATGACCATCGATCCGCCGTGGGATTGGAACAGATCGACGTAGCTGTCCATCCGTCCGGCCGTGGTCGGGCCGAAGGAACCGGAGGGCATGCCTGCCGGTGTTTTTGCCGGTCCCGCGTAGTAGACCGGATACTTTTTGAAGTAGTCGGGCAGGTCGCCCTCGGTTTCGAGGATTTCCTTGAGCTTCGCGTGGGCGCTGTCGCGGGCGACGATGATCGTGCCGTTGAGGGAAAGCGCGGTGGTGACCGGATACTTGGTGAGCGTCTTGAGGGTTTCCCCGATGCCCTTGTCGAGGTCGATCGGCACCCCCTTGAACTTCCAGTCCTTGTATTTTTCCGGGATGAAGCGGCCCGGGTTCTTTTCGAGTTTTTCGATGAAGATCCCGTCCTTGGTGATTTTCGCCTTCGCCTGGCGGTCGGCCGAGCAGGAAACGCCGATGCCTACCGGGCAGGACGCGCCGTGGCGAGGGAGGCGGACGACGCGGACGTCGAGGGCGAAATACTTGCCGCCGAACTGCGCGCCGATGCCGGTATCGCGGGCGAGTTGCAGCAGCTCCGCCTCGAGTTCGAGATCGCGGAAGGCCCGGCCGTGTTCGTTGCCGCTGGTCGGCAGGCTGTCGTAGTAGCGGGTGGTGGTGAGTTTGACCGTCTTGAGGTTGTTTTCCGCAGAGGTGCCGCCGATGACAAACGCGAGGTGGTAAGGCGGGCAGGCGGCGGTGCCGAGGGACTTGAGTTTCTCGAGGCAGAATTCCTTGAGGCGCTTCGGATTCAGCAGCGCCTTGGTTTCCTGATAGAGGTAGGTCTTGTTCGCCGAGCCGCCGCCCTTGGTGACGAACAGGAACTTGTAGGCGTCGCCTTCGGTCGCGTAGAGGTCGATCTGGGCGGGGAGGTTGGTCTTGGTGTTGACCTCCTCATACATCGTGAGCGGTGCGGTCTGCGAGTAGCGGAGGTTTTCCCGGGTGTAGGTGTTGTAGATGCCTTTCGAGAGGAATTCCGCGTCATTGACGCCGGTCCAGACCTGCTGGCCCTTTTTGCCGATGATGGTGGCGGTGCCGGTGTCCTGGCAGAACGGCAGGATGCCGTTGGCGGCGATTTCCGCGTTCTTGAGCATCATCAGCGCGACCATGCGGTCGTTGTTGGTCGCCTCCGGATCGTCGAGGATCGCGGCGACCTGCTGGAGGTGCGAGGCGCGCAGCGTGAAGTTGATCGCCTTGATGGCCTCGGCGGCCAGCAGCGTCAGCCCCTCAGGTGCGACCTTGAGGACCGGCTTGCCTTCGAATTCGGCCACCGAAACGTGATCGGTGCTGAGGCACTCGTATTCGGTGTCATCGGCACCGAGCGGGAAGGGATCCTGGTAGAAGAACGGTTTGTCGGACATGGTTTCGGCGGAAACCTAATCAGGGGGGACGCCCCGCGCAAACCGATTCCCTGAAAGACTCAACCGAGGCACGGCGAATCGCAGGATTTGCGAGCCTTCAGGGGCGCTCTTCTTCGCCTTCGGCGAGCGGGGCCTTCGGGAGTTTGTCGACTTCCTGGAGGAGGTTGACGATTTCCACGCCGCGGGCGGCCGAGTTGTCGCAGACAAAGCGCAGGACCGGTGTCGACCGCAGGACGACGCGTTTCATCACCTTGCTTTGGATCGAGCCGTGGTCGCGGTTGAGCTTGTCGAGCACCGGGCCGGGTTCGCCGCCCAGGACGCTGGTCCAGACCCGGCCTTCCTTGAGGTCCTGGGTGATTTCGACGGCGCTGATGGTGACCAGTTTGCCGTTCCACTCGTAGTCCTTCTGCACCACGTTGCCGATTTCGCGGCGCAGCAGTTCGTTCACTCGGTCAAGACGTCGGGACATGGGAAAGTTTTTAAGTTTGAAGTTTCAAGGCTCAAGCCGGTCAGTTCTTTACTTGAAACTGAACACTTGAAACTTCCTCACAGTTCCTGCTTCACTTTCTCGAGGGTGTAGCACTCGATGATGTCGCCTTCCTGGTATTCGTTGAATTCGCCGAGGCGGATGCCGCATTCGAAGTTGGTGCGGACTTCCTCGACCTCGTCCTGGAAGCGGCGGAGGGTGGACATCTTGCCGTCGAAGACCGGCACGCCGTCGCGGATGACGCGGGCGTGGGCCTTGCGGTGGATCTTGCCGTCGGTGACGAAGGACCCCGCCGCGCGGCCGCGCGAGAGTTTGAAGACCTGGCGGACTTCGGCGTGGCCGATGACGGTTTCGCGGGTGAGCGGCTCGAGCAGGCCGAGCATCGCTTCGCGGACCTGGTCGATGAGTTCGTAGACGACCGAGTAGAGTTTCACCTCGACGCCTTCGGCTTTCGCCGCCTTGACCGCCTTGGCTTCGACCTTGACGTTGAAGCCGATGACGATCGCATCGGTGGACGAGGCGTAGGAGATGTCGGATTCGCTGATTGGGCCTGCGGCGGCGGTGATGAACGAGCACTCGACCTTTTCGGATTCGATCGCGAGCACCGCATTGCGGATCGCCTCGACCGAGCCCTGGACGTCGCATTTCAGGATCAGCTTGAGCTGGTTCTTGCCACCACCGTCGCGGACCATCGAGTAGAGGTCCTCCATGCGGTTGCGGTGTTGCGGCTTCAGGCGTTCGAGGCGGTCCTTGGCATGGCGTTCGGCGGCGAGGGTTTTGGCCTCGCGCTCGGACTTCATTTCGGTGAGGTGGTCGCCGACGTTCGGGAGTTCCTCGAAGCCGATCACTTCGACCGGCATCCCGGGATGGGCGGACTTCACGCTGTTGCCGAGGTCGTTGATGAGCGAGCGGACTTTTCCGGAGAAGGGTCCGCAGATGAAGGGCATGCCGACCTTGAGGGTTCCGGATTCGACGATCACGGTGGCGGTGGTGCCGCGGCCGGGGACGACGCGGGCCTCAATGACAACCGCGCGGGTGGTGGCTTTCGGGTTCGCCTTGAGTTCGAGCACTTCCGCCTGCAGGGCGATGAGGTCGAGGAGGTCGGTCATACCCGTGCCCTTGAGGGCCGAGACGGCGGCGAATTCGGTGTCGCCACCGTAGTCGGTCGTTTGCAGGCCATGCTCGGCGAGCTGCGACTTCACCATGTCGATGTTCGCCGAGGGCAGGTCGCACTTGTTGATCGCGACAATGGTCGTTTTGCCGGACTTTTTGGCGTGCTGGATCGCTTCGACGGTCTGCGGCTTGATGCCGTCGTTGGCGGCGACGACCAGCACGATGATGTCGGTGATGTCGGCGCCGCGGGCGCGCATGTCGGAGAAGATCGCGTGGCCCGGGGTGTCGAGGAAGGTGATTTCCTGTTCGCCGTGGATGACCTGATAGGCCCCGATGTGCTGGGTGATGCCGCCGGCTTCGCCCGCGACCACCTTCGATTGGCGGAAGTAGTCGAGGATCGAGGTTTTGCCGTGGTCGACGTGGCCCATGATCGTGACGATCGGCGGGCGGTCCTTGAGCATCTCCTCAGGTTCTTCGGCGGGTGCTTCGGGTTCCTCGATGATCTCCTCGACCTTGTGGAAGCCCTTGTCCTTGTCGCGCTTTTCGCGTTCGAAGGTGAAGCCGTGGGCTTCGCAGACCTTGGCAGCAATCTCGGGTTCGAGCGGCTGGTTCGGTGCCGGGAAAACGCCGAGTTTGATCAGGTCGGCCATCACGTTGAACGGCTTGAGGCCGAGGCGTGCGGCGAGTTCGGGGACGAGGATCGGGGGCTTGATGATGATCAGCTTCGGATCCGCGGCGGCGGAATCGTCGCTTGCGGCCTCGACGACCGGAGCGGATGCGATTTGCGGTGGTGCCGGCGTGGTGTCGGGGACCATCGTCGGGTCCTGCTGTTCGAGGACTTTCGAGATCGAGCCCAGGACTTGTTTCGGCGCGACGGGGGCCTTGCGTTTCTTCGGCTTGCTGTCTTCGGAGAAGAGGTCGAGCGCCTTGCTTTTGGCGATTTCGAGCTTGCTGGGAACCGGGGTGCTGGCGACTTCGGATTGCTGACGCTGACGTTCGCGGCGTGAGAGCTTCTTGCTGTCATCGATCAGATCGAGGACTTTTTCTGGTTTCTTCTCGGCTGGGTCGCGTTTGTCGGGCATTCGGAATCGTTGGAGTAGGAGTCAGTGGCGCTCGGGCGCGGAATCAGTCGTTGGAAGCGAGCGGGGCGGCTTCGTCACCGCTTTCGGCAGGCTCTTCTTCCGCATCGGGAACTCCTGCGAGTTTGCGGGCGCGGGCGAGGATCGGCTCGGCGTCTTCGACGCTGATTTCGAGGATTTCCGAGATGTCGTCGGCGGACATGCCGATGATGTATTCGGGGGCGATGCCGCCGGCGAGGGTGAGCTTTTCGGCCTGGTCGTCCGAGATGCCGAGCTGTTCGCCGAGCGAGTGGGCGGCGCCGCCGATCTTTTCCTTGAATTGCTCTTCCTTCGATTCGTCGCGGCGCACCTGGACATCCCAACCCATGAGGCGCGAGGAAAGGCGGGCGTTCTGGCCCTTGCGGCCGATCGCCTTGCTGAGGTCGGCTTCGTTGACCGTGACGTGGACGATCTTGTTGTCGCGGTCGACGTTGATGGTGATCAGTTCGGCCGGCTTGAGTGCTTCGCGGACGAATTCGACCGGGTCTTCGCTCCAGCGGATGATGTCGACCTTTTCGTTGTTGAGTTCGCGGACGATGTTCTTGACGCGGGCGCCGCGCATGCCGACGCAGGCACCGACCGGGTCGACCTTCGGGTCGACGCTCCAGACGGCGACCTTGGTGCGGAACCCGGCTTCGCGGGCGATGCCGCGGATTTCGACCGTGTGGTCGGAGATTTCGTTCACTTCGGCTTCGAACAGCCGGCGGACGAAATTCGGATGGCTGCGGGAAAGGATGATTTCGGGTCCGCGGCCTTCATTTTCGACGGCCAGCACGTAGCAGCGGATGCGGTCGCCGATGTTGTAGTCCTCGCCCTGGACGCGCTCGCGGTTGGGCATGATGCCCTCGAACTTGCCGAGGTCGATCATCACGTCGTTGCGTTCGAAGCGGCGGACGGTGCCCGAGACGATGTCGCCGGCGCGGTCCTTGAATTCCTCGTAGATCATTTCCTTCTCCGCCTGACGGAGGCGTTGCATCATCGTCTGCTTGGCGGTTTGCACGGCAATGCGGCCGAAGTCCTTCGGGGTGACGTTGAATTCGATCGGGTCGCCTGCCTGGATGTTCGGGTTCTTCTTGGCGGCGGTCGTCAGCGGCACCTCGTTGAACTTGTCGCTGTAGTCCTCGTCGGCGACGGCGGTGAGGGTGGCGAAGATCTTGGTTTCACCCTTGCGGAGATCGATGTCGGCGCGGAGGTTTTCGATCGCATCGGCACCAGGGACCATCTTGCGGTAGGCGGAAATGAAGGCAAACTCGAGCGCGGCGACGACCTTGGCGCGGTCGATTCCTTTTTCCTTTTCGTAATACTCGATGAGGGCGACGATATCGTTGGTCATGGGGCGAAAATCTAGGGTGCGCGCGGTGGCCCTGATGTCCGGAGACGCAAAAGAGTGGGTTTGAGACCCACTCCCTACTTTCGTCAGAAGCCGTGCGGCCGGCTATTTAAGGCCCGTTTCAAGGGCTTGCAAGCCTAATCTGGGCGCTCAGGGGCTGTGGGAGAAGGAGGGAACGCCGCTTGATCGCGGGTGTTTTCCGTCATGCCAGCGCGCGCCACAACGCGGCCACCACCGTGCAAAGGATGGCCCCGACGGCCAGGGGCAGCGCGACCGAGAGGCCGGTCCATTTCCAACTGCGGGTTTCGCGGTAGATGGTGTAGATGGTCGTCGAGCAAGGGTTGTGGCAGAGGCTGAAGAGCATCAGGCAGACCGCCGTGAGGGTCGTCCAGCCGCCTGCGGTGAGGATGGCGTGGATGGTGCTCTCGTCGGCCTCGAACATCACGCCGGCACCGTTGCCGCCATCGATGCCGGTGACCAGGACGGTGAGCATGAGGATCGTGGGCACGATGATTTCGTTGGCGGGGATGGCGACGATGTAGGCGAGCAGGATGACGCCGGTGAGGCCCATCCACCAGGCGATCGGGTCGCTGGCCTGGATGAACCAGGTCGCGAGATTGAGTTCTCCGACCGGGATGTTGGCGGAGAGCCAGATGAGGGCGCCGGCGGGCAGGGCGAAGACCACGGCGCGCCAGAGCACGATCAGGGTGCGGTCGATGATCGAGGTGTAGAGGGTTTTCCAGAAATTCGGTGGGCGGTAGGGCGGGAGTTCGAGGCTGAAGGTCGTGGCTTCGCCGCGCAGGACGGTGCGGGCGAGCAGCCAGGAGCTGAGCATGGCAAAGCCAAAGCCGAGCAGGGCGACGGTGAGTACCGACAGGGCGGCGATCGAGGTGCCCCAGCCTTCCGGCGCGAGCGC
>CBFGOB010000155.1:0-6650 GCA_965650215.1 uncultured bacterium
GCTCCGGCAGGAACAGGAGAACGCCCGCATGTTCATGTCCGCCATCGACCAGTGTTCGGAATCGATCTTCTTCACCGACGTCAAGGGTCACATCCTCTACGTCAACCGCAGCTTCGAGCAGCACAGCGGCTACACCCGCCAGGAACTGCTGGGACAGACCCCACGCATCCTCAAAAGCGACGTCCACCCACCGGAATTCTACAAGGACATGTGGGCCACCATCCTGCGCGGCAAGATCTGGCGATCACGCATGACCAACCGCCGCAAGGACGGCACCCTTTATCACGAGGAAGCCAACATCACCCCTGTGCGCAACGACGACGGGCAGATCACCAGCTTCGTCTCGGTCAAGACCGACATCACCGAACTGCTCAAGAACCAACTCGACCTCGAACGGGCGAACACCGAACTGAAACGCTCGAACGCGGAACTCGAACAATTCGCCTATGTCGCATCGCACGACCTGCAGGAACCGCTGCGCTCGGTCAGCAGCTGCATGCAGCTGTTCGAAAAACACTACTCCGGAAAAATCGACGCGCGTGCGGACGAATTCATCCGCCACGCCGTCGGCGCCTGCCAACGGATGCGCGATCTGATCGACGGGCTTCTCACGCTCTCCCGCGTACAAACCGTCAACGACCACCTGATCCCGACCGACACCGCGGTGGTTCTCGAACAGGTTTGTGAAAACCTGCTCCATGCGATCCAGACCAGTGCGGCCCGCGTCACACACGGACCCCTACCGGTGGTCTGCGCCCATCCGCAGATGCTCATGCACCTGCTGCAAAACCTGATCGGCAACGCGCTCAAGTTTTGTGGCGACCGGTCACCGGTCGTGCATGTCGACGCCCGGCGCGAGGGCGACGCATGGGTGTTCTCGATCAGCGACGAGGGCATCGGCATCGAGCCCCACCACTTCGAGCGGATCTTCCAGCTCTTCCAACGCCTGCACACCCGCGAGGAATATGCAGGCACCGGCCTGGGCTTGCCGATCTGCCAGAAAATCGTCGAGCGCCATGGCGGCAGGATCTGGGTCGAATCAACCCCCGGCAAGGGATCGACCTTCTTCTTCACCCTGCCGGCTGTCCGGCCGCTCGACCCCTCCTGCCCGGAACCAACCCAACCCTGCCCCCAGACCATCCCATGAACAAGGAAATCGTACACATCCTGCTCGTCGACGACAACCCCACGGACCTCATGATCATGCGGGAAGCCTTCAAGGACACCGACGCCGATGTCGTGCTGCACTGCGCGAACAACGGCGAGGAAGCGATGAAGTTCCTGCGCCGCGTCGAGGGCTTCTCGAAATCACCCCGGCCGGACCTCATCATCCTCGACCTCAACATGCCGCGCAAAAACGGCCACGAGGTCCTGGCCGAGATCAAGTCCGACCCGCTGCTGCTGCGCATTCCAGTCATCATCCTCACCACCTCCCAAACCGAAGAGGACGTCTCCCGTGCCTACGCCGCCCATGCCAACTGCTACATCCGCAAACCGGTCGATTTCGGCGAATTCGAGAAGGTGATGGCCGTGATCGAGAGCTTCTGGTTCGACACCGCCATCCTCCCGCCGTCGAAACCTTACGTCCCCTGAACAGCTTTTCCTTGGAATCCGCCGCAAAGCCGCGCATCCTCTCCCTTGCCGCTCCCCGGACGGTCGCAGGTCGCGCGCAAGCTCGGCTTGAGGAAAGTCCGGACACCACAGGGCAACGCGCCTTGCGAAAGCAAGGGACGGGAACCGCGAGGGACCCGGACGGAAAGTGCAACAGAGAGTAGTCCGCCGATGGGCCGCAAGGTCACAGGCAAGGGTGAAAGGGTGGGGTAAGAGCCCACCGCGCCGAGGGCAACCGAGGTGGCACGGCAAACCCCGCGTGGTGCAAGACAGAACAGGGAAAGGGCTGCCCGCCCGTTCACTCCCGGGTATTAGTCGCATCCCGCGCAAGCGGGGCGCTCCGCTCCGGCGGAGTGAGAGAAATGACCGTCGAGTTCCTCGGAACAGACAGAATCCGGCTTACAGGGGAGCGGCACTTTTTTTCAGACAGAAAGCAGGGCGAGCCATGGCGAGCGAATCCCACCTTCGATTTGCGGAGGAGCAAACCGCATCTTGCTTGGACTGAGCGGAGCGAAATCAATCCGGCTTACAGGGGAGCGGCACTTTTTTGAGGCAAATGCGGAAACGCTGGAATCAGAAAAACGAGATGAGTCCGGTAGGGTCGTTTTGACAAAACGACCGTCTCGCAGCACTGTAGCGGCGCTCTGTGAGCGTCGCATTTTCGCGGCTGTAAGCCGCCCCACCGAGGGTGGGATTGCCCATCTGCGACGGCGCCGCTGATGGCAGCAGGTCACGGACGCTCACAAAGCGCCGCTGCAATGATCCTCACGGCTGCGGGAGCAACTCGACGGCATCCAAGCTCACCGGCTGCCAACCATCCGCTACCGGCAAAAGCCGCAACGTGAACTTCTGCCCGGCCTTCAACACGACCTCGCCGACGCGCGCGGTCTTGAAACTTTTCGGATCTTCCGCTTCAGGGACCGAACAGGCGAACTGACCCAAACCGGTCACCCGGATCACCGCTCCCGCCTTGGGGGCCGTGGCGATCAGTTGAATGACATAGGTACCGCCCCGGGTGACTTCCACATCCCAAGACACGCTCTCGTCGGGATTGTCCCATCTGGCAATGGTCTCCCTGCCCGCGCGATCGATGACTCCCAGGGTCTTGCCCTGAAGTCTCGCGGCAAACGGAGTCAGGCGGATGACCCCATCGGAGTCGGCCCGCACCGGCACAACTTTGCCCGGCACCTGCGCCTTCGCGGCCGAAGACGCAGGGTCCGCCGACCCCGGATGCTCCGGCTCGGCGAACATGGCCGATCCGAGCGCCAGGATCGACGCCAAGGCGATGGCCGGAACATGCGATTTCATGGGCTGCTTACGCCCGCCCGTCTGGGCGTCTTACACCGGATTGACAGTTCCGGGCGGACGCTGAAGCAGGCAGGTGAATTCCATGCGGTTGTAGGTAAGATGCCGGCATGCCAGCCAACTCAAGCCTGCCTGCCCGGCCGAGACCCGCAGCGATTGCTCGAGGGCATTCGCTCCCGCATAGGTCTCGACCCCTGCCAGCTTGAGCGTGAACACCACCAGACCGCCGGGCTTGAGATGGCGGGCCAGACGCGTGACATGGGCAAAAGCAGCCAAAGCTCCGCCATTCATGTCGCAAAGGATCGCATCGTATGCGATGCCGGGTGGCGGACGGAAATCTCCGACGTCAGCCTGCACCGCCTCCAAACCCGGACTGCCGAGCAGACGCGCGTCAAGCGCGGCCCGGTCGATCGCCGTGACCCGATGGCCCCGCCGCAACAACTCCAGCGTCATGCCACCCGGGCTGGCCCCAAGCTCCAGCCAATGCGACCTCGGCGGCGGCGAAGCGGCATGCAGCGGCAAATGATGCAACGCTTCCGCAATCTTGGCCCCTGCGCGGCTGATCGTTTCGGCTCCCTGCTGGCGGATGAATTTCGTGCCTCCGGGGTGGTAACCTCCGGCCGCCGCAGGAGTCTGCACGCCGGCAAACAGGCCCTCACGGCCCACCAGCACAAACAAGGTCGGACGATGCGGGTCCTGCTGCTCGGCGTCGCGCAGGCCACCCAAGTGCTCGCCGAACAACTGCAGGGCGCGCCCGCGCAAATTGGAGGCAAGGCTGCGGAAATAGCGATCGCCGCCGGGATCCAAGGGCCCGACCCTCAGGGTCTGGAGATCCCGCGAGGCGAATTTCCGCAGCAAGGCCTGGGCCGCTTTCTCAATGAACCCGTCCATCGCCTTCGGCTGGCACGGCCAGGCATGCTGCAAGGGCAAGATCCAACTCAAAAACTTGCCAGGCCGCGGATCGATCGGCAAAGAGGACGGTTGAAAACTTACCCATTCGTATTCCTTGCCAAGCCGACGGATCGGCCCGGCCCCCAGATCGCGCCACAAGTCGCCTTTCCACGCCTCGAACACCTCGGGCACGCGAAGCAGAAAAGGCTGCGGCATCTCAGCGGATGAGGCCTCAGACAGCGGAACAGGGGAAACATCATTCATCGGAATGCGGTCCCCACCATGCCGCAAAGCCGGAGGGGCTGCAACTGCGGCGGAGCACCGTGCGCAGATCACAGCGACCGGTCACATCGGCTTGTGTTTCCGCCAGACATGGCAAATGGTGCGCCGCGCCGATGTCCACCCTGCTCTCCGTCAACGAAATCCGCCTGTCCTACGGCTACCAAACCCTGCTGGACGGCACCACCTTCGCCGTCGAGGCAGGCGAAAAAATCGGCATGGTCGGCCGCAACGGCTGCGGCAAGACTTCGCTGCTCAAGATCCTCAGCGGCGTGCAGCAAGCGGACTCCGGCGACATCGCCCTGCGGCGCGCAATCCGCGTCGGCTACCTGCCTCAGGAGTTCGAACTCGATCCCGACGCCAGCGTCCACGAAAACATCGCCGCAGGAGCCGCCGACCTCGTCGAAGCCATCCGCCGCTATGAGCACGGCGATGGGTCGGAAGCCGAACTCCAACAACTCCTCCATCTCATCGACCACGCCGACGGCTGGAACCTCGATGCCCGGATCAAGGCGCTTTCGAGCGCCCTCGGCACCGCCCCCTTGGACGCACCCACCGCACCTCTATCAGGTGGGGAAAAGCGCCGCGTCGCCCTCTGCCGGGCCCTCGCCTGCCAACCCGACCTCCTCCTGCTCGACGAACCGACGAACCACCTCGACGCGGAATCGATCCGCTGGCTCGAGGATTACCTGAAGAATTTTCCCGGCGCGGTGATCTTTGTCACCCACGACCGCTACTTCCTCGATGAAATCGCCACCCGCATCATCGAGATCGACCAAGGCCGGGCGTTTTCCCACCCCGGCAACTACACCGCCTTCCTCGAAGCCAAGGCCGTGCGCCAACAGATCGCCGAACAAACGGAACGCCGGCGCCAACGTTTCCTGCGCGAGGAACTCGATTGGGTCCGCTCCGGCGTGAAAGCCCGCGGCACGAAATCACGCCACCGCCTCGACCAGTATTACGAAATCGAAGGCATGGAGGCCCCGCCCGAAGAACGCGAGATGGACCTGCTCATCCCGCCACCACCCCCGCTGGGCAATGTGGTCGTCGAATTGGAAGACGCCGGCGTGAATGTCGGCAGCACCGCCCATCCGCGCTGGTTGTTCCGCCACCTCACACTCACCCTGCGCCCCGGACAATGCACCGGCATCGTCGGCCGCAACGGCGTCGGCAAAACCACCCTGCTCAAGCTGTGCCTCGGCCAAATCCCCGCCAGCGAAGGCTCGGCCGTTACCGGCAAACGCGTGAAGGTCAACTACATCGACCAAACCCGCATGCAGCTCGACGGCAGCGGCTCGCTGCTCGATGAAATCTCGGACGGCAATGAAAAGGTGATGTTCGGCAACCAGAGCCTCGGCGCACGCGCCTACCTGCGCCGCTTCCTCTTCAGCGACCAACGCATCCATGAACGCGTCGACCTGCTCTCGGGCGGCGAACGTGCGCGGCTGATGCTGGCCAAAGTGCTCAAGAATGGTGGCAACCTCATCGTCCTCGACGAGCCGACCAACGACCTCGACCTGCCCTCGCTACGCATGCTCGAGGAAGCGCTCGCGGATTTCGAGGGTTCCGTGATCTGCGTCTCCCACGACCGCTACTTTCTCGACCGCATCTGCGACCAGATCATCGCCTTCGAAGAGGACGGCGTGGTCGTCCAACCTGGCAACTATTCCTACTACCTCGAAAAACGCAAAGCCCGCGAGGATGCCTTCCGCATCCAGACTGCCGCAAACGCCGCCGCCAACCGCAAACCGTCCGGCACCGCATCCACGCGTCCACGCAAACTCAGCATGAAGGAACGCGCGGAACTCGACGGCATCGAAACCACGATCCACGACGCCGAAACCCGCGCCGCCGCACTCGAAGCACAACTCAACGACCCGGCCTATCAGGCGGAGCATTTCAACGAATTGCCGGAACTCGCCGTCACCCTCGACGCCTGCCACCAGGAAATCCAGGCGCTCTACCAGCGCTGGGAGGCCCTTGAAGCGATCCGCGCCGCAGCGGAAGGCGCATGAGCCGGATTCATCGGCGCAAGACAAGAAAGCGGCCCGGCCGACGATCCCCGGGAAAACCCATTAACCCTGAGGCGTTTCAGCCGGACCGCCTGAGCGTCGCGACATCGGGAAGCAAGCACCGGGCGTGCCAAGTGCAAGCGAAGATCAAAAATCGAGCGGCACTTGGACGCCTTGCAGCCGCGCCCCATGAGCGTCGGACCTTGGCTGCCACAGACAGCCCCGCCGGAAGGCGGGATCCAATGACCTCAAACGAAACGCACCAAGCCATGCAGCCGCGGTCACGTCTGCGCCGCATTGCGGCTCATGCCCTCTTCAACATCATTCAATAGCTCCGCCCCCACAGCGCACGCACCTGCGCCTTCTTGCCGGTCAGGAAACAAGCGTCGCCGACGGCATCGCTCACTTCCTTCGGCAACACCACCGACTCGATCGGAATGCAGCGGATCGTCACCTTGTGCTTCTTCGAAATCTCATCCTCCGGCAGGGAATCGCCGGCCCAATGGGTCAACAGCCAACCCGCGCTATCCTGCGCCCAATGCGCCTCGAAAT
>CBFGOB010000156.1:0-6604 GCA_965650215.1 uncultured bacterium
CATCTGCGAGATGGCGGTGTTGAAGCTGAGTTTTTCGATGTCCTCGCCGACCTTCTTGATCGTTTCGTGGACGACGCGCAGCAGTTCCTTGTCATCGCACGGGACGTCCTGGATCTTGGGGGAGACGGCGTAGGTGCCGTCGGCCTGCTCGTCCATCGCGACGCGCCAGACGCGGGCGAGGAAGCGCGACACGCCTTCGACGCCCTTCATCTGCCAGGGCTTCACCTGTTCGAGCGGGCCCATGAACATCTCATAGAGCCGCAGGGCATCGGCGCCGTATTCGCGCACGACATCGTCGGGGTTGACCACGTTGCCGCGCGACTTCGACATTTTCTGCCCGTCCTCGCCGAGGATGAGCCCCTGGTTGACGAGTTTTTGGAACGGTTCGGGCGTGTTCACATGGCCGAGGTCGAAGAGGACCTTGTGCCAGAACCGCGCATACAAAAGGTGGAGCACGGCGTGTTCGGTGCCGCCGACGTAGAGGTCGACCATGCCGGTCGACGATGTTGGATGTTGAATGTTGGATGTTGAATGAGACCAGTAGCGCTCGGATGGCTCGGAGATGAAGCGGGAGCCGTTGCGCGGATCGCAGTAGCGCAGGTAATACCAGCAGGAGCCCGCCCATTGGGGCATGGTGTTGGTTTCGCGGGTGGAGCCGTCGGGGAGGTTCACCCACTCGGTGGCTTTGCTCAGCAGGGGCTCGGGGGAGCCGCTGGGCTTGTAGTCGTCGAGTGGCGGGGCGAGCAGCGGCAGTTCGCTGTCGGGCAGGGCATAGTGCTGACCGTCTTTCCAAGTGATCGGGAAGGGTTCGCCCCAGTAGCGCTGGCGCGAGAAGAGCCAGTCGCGGAGTTTGTACTGCACGCGGCGCTTGCCTTTGTTTTCCTTCTCGAGCCAGTCGATCATCGCGGCTTTGGCCTTGGCGGTCGGCAGGCCGTCCAAGAAGCCGGAGTTCACGGCGGTGCCGTGTTCGCAGAAGGCGACCTGTAGCGGCCCCGATGCGTCGGGGTCGCTGGATGCCTTCTGGTCGCTGGAATCTTCCGCCTGCGGCGGAGAAGTGCGACGGTCATAGACCGCCGCTACAACCTCAACGATGGGCAGGCCAAACTTGGTCGCGAATTCGAAGTCGCGTTCGTCATGCGCAGGCACGGCCATGATGGCACCGGTGCCGTAGCCCATCATCACGTAGTCGGCGATCCACACGGGGATTTGTTCGCCGTTGACGGGATTGGTCGCGGTCGCGCCGGTGAAGACGCCGGACTTGTCCTTGTTGAGGTCGCCGCGATCGAGGTCGGACTTGGTGGCGCAGGCTTTCTGATAGGCTTCGACCTTTTCTTTTTGTTCAGCCGTGGTGATTTGCGGAACCAGTGAGTGTTCTGGCGCGAGCACCATGTAGGTGGCGCCGAACAAGGTGTCGGGGCGGGTGGTGAAGACGGTGACCGTGTGGCCGCCGATGGTGAAGTCGACCTCCGCGCCTTCGCTTCTTCCGATCCAGTTCTTTTGCAAGAGCTTGATCCCTTCCGGCCAGTCGAGGCCGTCGAGTTCGTCGATCAGGCGCTGGGCGTAGGCGGTGATGCGCAGCATCCATTGGCGCAGGGGCCGGCGCTCGACGGTGTGGCCTTTGGATTTCCACTCTTCGACTTCCTCGTTGGCGAGCACGGTGCCCAGGTCGGGCGACCACCAGACGGGCGTGTCGGCGACGAAGGCCAAGCGCACGGCGTCGATCTGCTCGCGGCTCCAGCCTTTCGCTTCGAGCTCGGCGACCGGACGGGCTTTTTGGGTCTCTTCACAAAAATACGAGTTGTAGATTTGGAGGAAGATCCACTGGGTCCAGCGGACGTATTCGGGATCGGTGGTGGCGATTTCGCGGTCCCAGTCGTAAGCGAAGCCGAGGGACTTCAGTTGGCGGCGGAAGGTTTCGATGTTCTGCCTGGTGGTGATCGCCGGGTGCTGGCCGGTTTTGATCGCGTATTGCTCCGCGGGCAGGCCGAAAGAATCGTAACCCATCGGATGCAGCACGTTGAAGCCGTTCATGCGCTTGTAGCGGCCGATGATGTCGGTGGCGGTGTAGCCCTCGGGGTGGCCGACATGGAGGCCGGCGCCGCTCGGGTAGGGGAACATGTCGAGCACGTAGTACTTCGGCTTGGCGGGATCGAAGCCCTCGTCGCCCGGACCCGGGGTGCGGAAGGTCTTTTCGGACTCCCAGCGTTGCTGCCAGCGGGGTTCGAATGCTTTGAACGGGAAGGGCTTGCGGGTCTCGGACATGGCGGGCGCGGACTGTGCCGTCCACCGCGCCGTTTGAAAAGCAAAACCCCGGGCCTGGGCCCGGGGCGTGGGGTCGAAAGCCGGGTCCCGGTCCATGCCGGGTCCCTCGCGAGGGGGGCTGCCAGCCCCGCCGCTCAGTCCAGCTCCTTGCGCTCGAGGGAGGCCTCGAGGTGCTTCAGGAAGGCCTCGGTGTTCGGATACTTCGAGGCGAAAAAGCGGGTGAACTCCTTGCCCTCGGCGTCAAACAGAATGACCGTCGGGAAACCCTCGATCTTGTATTTCTGGGCATAGGGCTCGTTTTTCTCGGCCGTCGCCTTGTCGCCGCGGGGGAAGTCGAGTTCGACCAGGATGAACTTCTTCGAGGCGGCATCAACGAATTCCTTCTTGCTGAAGACGTTCTTGCGCATCGCGATGCAGGGCGGGCACCAATCGGAGCCGGTGAATTCGACCAGCACCGACTTGTTGTCCTTCTTCGCCTGGGCGAAGGCCTTTTCCAGATCCGTGCTCCAGCCCTCGGGCACGTTGGCAAATGCGGAAGCGGAGAGGACGGAGACCCCTGCGGTGATGGAGGCGAGCCAGGTGATTGCTTTCATGATGACCATTGAACGTCGCCGACGCCGGCTTTATTCGAAATTCTTTCCGCCACCGCCATTTCGCGCTAGGAACGTCGGCCATGCCGCCCCTGCCCCGCCTGATCCTTGCCACCCGCAACGCCCACAAAACCCGCGAAATCCGCGATCTGATCGGAGACCGCTACGAGGTTCTGGATGTCAGCGCCTTTCCGGAATGCCCGATGATCAAGGAAACCGGAACAACTTTTTTGGAAAATGCCCGGCTCAAGGCGGAGGGGATCAGCGCCGTCCTCGACGGCTGGGTCTTGGCCGACGATTCCGGCCTCGAGGTTGATGCCCTTGGCGGTGCGCCGGGCGTCTGGTCCTCGAGTTACGGTGGCGAAGAGGGGAATCATGCCCTCAACAACGAGCGCCTGATGCGGGAAATGCGGGGAGTGGAGGACCGCCGCGCACGCTTCCGCTGCACCATGGTGCTGGCCCGCGGGGGGCGTGAAGAGCACCATGTCTCCGGGCTTGTGGAGGGGCGCTTGATCGATGAGCTCCGGGGCCAAGAGGGTTTCGGCTACGATCCCCTGTTCATTCCCGAAGGTCACGAGCGGACTTTTGCCGAGCTCGGACTCGAGGAAAAAGGGCGCTTGAGCCACCGCTCGAGGGCCCTTTCGCAGGTCGTTGCCTACCTGGCGTCGCAAGCCTGAAGATCGGCGGCAATCCCCCCAGTGGCGCGGATTTGCGGGCCCAAAAAACTTTTTAAATCGGGCGAAATTTGGGATTGCGGGGCCCCCGATTCAATCCCTAGTCTAAACCAGCTTACACCTCCGCCTCCCACCTTACCCATGGCAAACCCAAAAATTTTAGGCATCCTGACCTTTGTCATCATTTTGATTTCGGGGTTTTTTGCGCTGAAGAACAAGCAGGCATACGAGAGCGAGATCAACCAGACCGCGGTTGAAGACCAGAACCTGCAGATCAGCCGCAAACGCCTGCAGGACGCCCAGGACGCGCTCGCTGCCACCATTTCCCAGCGCGAAGGCGTCGAGGGGGAAATCGCCAAGCTGCAGACCCAGGAAGCCGATCAGAAGAAGCTCAACCAGGACCTCAAGGGTGAGCTCGACGACAAGATTGCGCAGGTCGGCGATTTCGACGGCAGCCCGGAGAACATGCGCCTGCATGCCGAGAAGGTCGACCGCCTGCGCCAGACGGTGACCAAGCTGGTCCAGCTCAAGGCTGACATCGAGCAGCTCGACAAGGACATCGCCGACCGCGAAGCCCGGCTCGCCCAGCTCAACAGTGACAATGACAACGTTGAAAAGCAGATTGCCGCAATGCGCAGCGACATGGACCAGCGCAGCAGCGGCCGTTCCTTCGCCCACTTGAAAACCAAAATCCGTTCGGTCTATCCGACCTGGGGCTTTGTGACCCTGGCCCATGGCGATGCCGGCGGGGTCGTGCTCAACTCGACCCTGGATGTCGTGCGCAATGGCGAGCCGGTGGCAAAGCTGTTTGTGTCGACGGTCGAGCGCAATTCGGCCTCCGCGAGCATCGTGCCGGGCTCGATGCAGGACGATGTGGTCCTGATGACCGGTGACCAGGTCGTGCCGTCGAAATTCGAAGCGCCGCCTGCGCTGCCCGAGCCTGCACCGCTGCCCGAAGCCGGCCCCCTTGGGGAGGTCGACCCGCTGGTGGAGCCTGCCGCGCCTGCCGACGCCGCGCCCGCTGATGCTGCCCCTGCCGACGCCGCACCTGCTGATGCCGAGCCTGCTGATGCCGAGCCTGCCGACGCCCTGCCATTCTGAAGAAGTCCGGCCCACGCTTCACCCATCCCTTCCGACCACCGATTTTCAACATCTCATGAAAACCATTCTCACCTACATCGTCGCCTTGCTGACGACGCTGAGCGCGGTCTACTTCAGCTTGGAGCAGACGCGGAAGTTCAAGATAGTCCAGCAGGTCCGTCTCACGCACATCGACGACAACGTGAAGGTCTCCGCCAATGCCGAGGCCACCGAGAAAAAACTCAAGGACGAGCGCGAACTGCTGGCGCTTGCCGAAAACAACCGCACCGAGCTGCAGGGCAGCATTGAAGTCCTCAAAACGACCGAGTCCGAACACCGCCGCGACATCAAGAAGCAGGACGAGCTGCTCGTCAAAATCAAGGAAAGCGAAGCGGCCCTCGCCGAAGTCCGTGAGAAACTCCAGAACATCGCCACCCAATTGAGCGTCGATCTCGACGTCGACGATCCGGACCGCGCGGTGACGCAGGTGGAGGAGCAGAAGCAGAACCGCGTGACCAAGGTTGACGATACCGACGTGCTGATTGTCGGAGCCGAAAAAGTACTGGCGAACAACAACGCCGAGCGTGACCGCCTGATCCAGCGCGAGAAGGACCGCGTTACCAAGCTTGAGCAGAATGCGATGGAAGCGGTCATCACCGGAGTCAATCAGGACTGGGGCTTCCTCGTCATCGGTGCCGGCACCAATTCCGGCTTCACCCCGCAGAGCGCGCTGATCGTCCAGCGCAACGGCCGGATGATCGGCCGCGTGCGGCCGTCATCGATCGAGCCGACCCAGACGATCGCCGAAATCAATTTCGACTCGCTGGCTCCGGGTGTCCGGATCCAGCCCGGCGACAAGGTCGTTTATGAAACGACCTCCTCCAACTGATCTTTCCCGGCCATGCGCGTTTCCATTGCTTTCCCCCTGCTTGGTGCATTCGCCTGTCTGGCGTTCAGCTCCTGCCTGCCGAAGACGGAGAAAAAGCCCGTCGGTCCGAGCACCGAGACCAGCAGGATCCCATGGAACCAACCGATTTCCGGTCAGGGCCAGGGCCAGTTCGGCATGATGCCGACCTCGAGCCAATACCGCCGCTGAACCCGGTCGCGGCCTGTGCCGCAGGAGGGGTTTCAATCGCGGTGATAGGGTGAGCCGATCTTGAGTGAGGCCACCCGGTAGAGTTGTTCCAGCAACACCACCAGCGCCAGCTCGTGCTGCAGGGTAAAGGAGGACAGGGACAGCAGCAGATCGGCCGCATTGCGCAACGAGGGGTCGTGGCCGTCGGCGGCGCCGATGAGGAAGGCGATGCATTTGACATCGCCGCGCCGCTCCAATGCCTCCAGCCGTGCCGCGAGGCCGCGGGTGCCGGGTGCCTCGCCGCGTTCGTCGAGCGCAATGCGGAAGCAGCCGGCGGATTTTTCCAACAGCCGTGCGGAGACCTCTTCCGGGTTGCCGGCCTTGACGATCTGGAGTTCGTAGCTGCCGAAGCGGGTCAGCCGCTTGAGATACTCGTCCGCACCGGCCTTGGCATAGGACAGGGCGGGCTTGCCGGCGATGACGATGCGGAACTGCATGGCGGGAACGCGAGCCTGCCGCATCGGGCGGGTGGCGTCAGCATCAAAGATCGATTGCGCGCTTGGCAGCCTCCGGCCGGAACGGCAGGCTTTCACGATGCCTGCCGACTACGAATCCGATCAGCTGCTGGCCGAGTATTTGCTGTTTCATTACGGATCGCCGGAGGAGGTGCTGCCGTCCGCCCGCGTGTGGCCGCAGGGGATGGTGGAAGCGCTGGGATTTCCCGTGCGCACGGTCGCCCGTTTTTCGCCGGGCGAGGTCGCGTCGGCCCTCGACCTCGGTTGTGCGGTCGGCAGGTCGGCCTTCGAACTGGCGAACACAAGCGCCCGGGTGCTGGGCCTGGATTATTCCCGCCGTTTCATCGAAACCGCACGGCGCCTCGCCGCCGGCGGTGGTCACGTAGTAGCGACCGGTGCGCAACTCGA
>CBFGOB010000157.1:0-6539 GCA_965650215.1 uncultured bacterium
GCCGCAGCGAACCCTTGCAGGACATCGCCTACCTCGCCGCCATTCCTGCCAGCAGCAAGGCCAATGGGGGGAACGCATCGGCCATCCTCCTGGAGGAAGGCGAGGGCATTCCGGGGGAGGTCGGCGATTACCTGCGCCGCTACAAACCGGCCAACGTCTATCATCTCGGCCCATCCCCGCTGCCCGCGGAATCGGTGAAGCCGGGGACCGGAACGCTTCATGAGTTGGAGGCATCCAACGCCACCGCGGCCTTGGCCACCAGCTTCTGGACCTCCTGCGATCGGGTGGTGCTTTGTCGCGGGGATGACTATGGATCCGCCCTCATGGCATCGACCCTGGCGGCGCGTTTGCAAGTGCCGCTTCTCGCCTGCGGCAACGGTGGACCGGATGCCGTCACGACGGAAACCATCCGGCAATTGAAGGCCAAGGAGTTGCTTTTCGTCGGCAAGGCTCCCAAGGGGCTCGTCGCCACGGAGCTCGCCGACCTCCGTGCCGTCCTGGCGTGGATGAACGCCAGAAAGCTCGAAACCCGTTATTTCGCCCTGGCGAATGTGCGGGACCGCAACGGCACGACGATCCGCAAGCTCTCCCTCGCCGCTCCGCTTCTCGCCTCGGCAAGGAACGGCATGGTGATTCCCTTGGATCGCGAGATCCGCTGGCGGATTCCCTTCAGCGGCACGGAGATCCAGGGCGAGCTGCCGAAGGGCATTCCCAGCGGCCAAAAGCTCCCGAAGCAGGGCCTCATCGAGCTTCCCGAAGGCAAGGTGCCATACGTGCTCTGCTTTGGAGCGTCGGAGCATGACTCGCAGCTGTTTCTCGACCTCGATGGTGACGGCGCCTTCGCCGGTTCTGGAGAAGGACCCTTCACCCGCAACGGTGTGTTCCAACTCTTTGGCAAGCCTCTCTACCTCGACTTCGGGAAGAAATGGGGCAGCAAGTGCGACGTGGCGGTCAGCTCGGACATGGCCGGTGGAATTTGTCGTGAGCTGCGCGAACTCTACGCCGAATTCGGAACACCCCGCTATCTCTGCCTTGTCGGCTTTCCCGACGCGATCCCGCAGGCCCTCATGCCAAGGCAAGGCACCGACATGACCTCGGACCTGCCCTACGGCAACGCCGACGACGATCTGTTCACCGAGATCGCGGTGGGCAGGATCATCGGCGAGAGCGCCAGCTTCGCAACCCTGCATGCCTGCCGCGTGGTGAACTACGATTCGCTGTTGGATCCGTCGTGGGCCGGCAAGGCCGGCTTGGCCCGCTGGGAAAACACCATGGTCCATCACTTCGAAAACGTCGGGTTCGATGCCTCGGCCACTCACGACACCGAGGATCTCAAGTGGATCGAAAAACCGTCGAATGGCAAGAAGGGCAAACGGGCGAAATCCTTCAGTCAGGATTCCCCGCTCACCCGCGTCGCATTCCTCTCCCACATGGCGCACTCATGGTGGCACGACATCGGCGAGACCTACGATCAGGATTCCGCCACACTGCTCGCGCCGGTCGTCGTGGAATCCGGCGGATGCCTTACCGCCGCGCTCGATTACGAACCCGGATTCCGATCCGTCATCTCCCGCCTGCTCCGCAACGGAGCGGTGGCTTTCATTGGCCAAACCCGCCCCGGCATCGCACAACAGGAACAACAGAGGGCCCAGTTCTGGAACGCACTGCTGACCGGCAGCACTCTCGGCGACGCCCACCTGGCCGCCCAGAACAGCATCGCCCACACCGTCCTCGAAACCGATCAGGCCATGGGCGGCCCTGACCACTACCAGCTTCACATCCGCACGCTCTTCGGCGACCCCGCCTTCGTCCCGCACCTGCCTTCAGCGCCGCGCTCCGCTCCGGCACGGGTCGAACTGAAGGACCATCTCGTCGCCGTTCATGCACCGGAACAATGGTGGCCGGTGAAGATGCGGGTGCCGGAAGACTGGAAGCAATGGACCGACAAGCCGCTTTACGTCATCCGCGGCAACGGTGCCTATCCGCAGCGCTCATGGTGTCGCGAGCAATACGACCGCGAGGAAACCTTCACCAAGGCCGAGATCACCACCACACGGAAGGTGAAATCCATCAGCCAGGTCCAGGACTTTCCCAAGCCGCTCGGCTGGACCGGCAAATACACGGTTGATGAAAACCTCGACGGTTCGCGCACCTACCGCTGGCGCGTCCGCCTCGTTGACTTCGACCAGAAATCCGGCGGGATCATCCGCCAACTCGAACGCGCCGACTACCGCATCGAGTTTGAGTGAAGCATCATGGCACGGAATGGGATTCAGGTGCGGGCAACAAGAGCGCGCGAAGGCTCTTCTTCGCTTCGCGGCGGAAGCCATGGCGATTGGGAAATCGCCAGCCCGCATGATGGCGCTGACACAGCACCACTCCGTGAAGGGCATGGGAGTGGCTGCCTTGGGCTGCCATCTTGAGGGATGGCGGCTTGTAGCCGCGAGGGCATTTCAAGAAAACGCGCCGCCGCTGGAAGTGAGAAGATTTCACAGCGTGTCTTCGGTAGCGCGCCCTCGCCGGAAGCCACCGGCTTTGTCGGGGCACCTTGCGGCAGGCGCATCTTCACGCGCAAAACAGCAACGTCAAAAGATGCCCTCGTGGCAAGAGGGCGCGACCTGTGGGCATGGCGGTGCGGACGTCCGCGTTGAGGATGCCGATTCCACTAACGCAGGTCCTTCAGGCTGCGGAGCTCGACGCTGTCGGTCGTCTTGGCCAGTTTCTCGGCCATGGCGTCGGCTTTGGCGGCGAGCGGGGCGAGACCCTTGGCCTCGCTATGCGCACGCAGGTCTTGGGCGAGTTGCTTCAGGTCCGGGGCCACGGATTTCGCGCCGGGACCATAGCTTTCGAGCACTTCCAGATAGGCACCGATCCGGCTTTTCTTGTTCCAGCGCTGGATGTCCATCAGGTCGATGCACAGTCGCACGCCTTCCTGGATCCGATGCTTGGCAAAGAGCCTGAGGCCCTCAATCCGGACGCCGTCGGCAAACATCTCACCACTCGGCGCGGGCTCGATGATGGCGGCATGGATCGCCGGCAGCAGCGGCTTGATCTGCTCGAAGCTGAGTTGGTCATACAAGTTGCCGACCTGGCCGCGCGCACGGCCGTCCTGGTTCTGCAAGGAGGCAACCACCGCCTTGTGCAGCAGCTGCGGGTCGACCCCCTCGATGCTTTTCTTGAGCATGGTGCCGAACACCACGGAGATCAGAAAGCGCTGCTCCATCGCCCGCGGATCCTGCGGGGTCTCGCCATGGGTCAGCTTTTCCAACATCTTCGGCAACGCGACCCGGCCCGCCTCGCCGGTGGCCGCCAGCGCTTCCGCGGCCTTGACCCGCAGCCAAAGGTCCTCGGCATCGAGGGTATCCATCAGCGCCGGCACCGCGCTCTGCGCCATCGGGCCGAGTGCCGCCAGCGCCTGACAGGCGCCGATGCGGGCATCCAGCTTGGGGGACTCGAGCAACTTGATCAGATGCTCCACCGGTGCCCCGCCGCGGCGCTTGATGGCCGTCGCCGCGCGTTCCCGCACCACGGGCGACCAATGGCCGAGAGCCTCGAAGAGCATCTCCATGTTGAGTTGGTCATAGGCGCTGTCGCGGTCGACATTCGACCATCCACGGCCGGCGCGGATCACCTCCTGCGCCTGCCCGGGGTTGAGGGCCTCGACTTTGGAATCCCGCTTGCCGGTGAGCCACAGCTGCTTGAGCGGCATCGCGTAGGCGAGCAGGTAAGCGCCGGTCGCATCCCAGTCGTAGGTATGGTCGTTGTTAGCCTGGGCCGGGCCAAGGTGCGCGAAGCTGCCATCCCAACGCCGGGCGAGATCGAAGTACCAGGAACCGAATTCCTGCATCCACGCGCCGGTGGCATGCGGACCCAGCGGCGCGATCCCCGGCATCGCCCAGCTGAGGTTCCAAAAATTCCCGGTGTGGCCGCATTCGCGTTCGGGTCCGTGCGACGCGAGGCTCATGCGTGCGAAGTAAGTCGCCCCCTCCGGCTCGTCGAGAAGGTTGAAGAGCACCGCCGCCATGCCGCACTTGCCATTGTCCTCGTGGGTCTGGATCCACGGCGCGTGATCGCCATAGGGAACCGCTCCCTTGCCGATGTAGAAGCGCAGCAACTTGGCACTGCGTTCGATGGCGAGATCGATTTTCGGGCCCTTCACTCCGGCAGCGCGCGCCGCGACCAGCGAGGTCGTCAGCGGAACCCCCGGCGCATTCATCATCCCGTAGCCGTACAAACGTCCTTCGGGGGTCGCAAACTTATGGCCCCAGGAGCCGACATGGCTCTGGCCCTCGGCAGCCGACATGGCGATCCGCTCGAGCCCCGGCATCACCGACTGGTCGCCGGTCACCATGACATATTCGGCGAGAAACATCATGACGTATCCATAGTGCCAGGTCGCCATGTTGTCGGATTCGAAATCCTTCGCCCACTCCGCTTCCTTGCGGATGACCGGCAGGTATTCCGGCCTGCCGCTGGCCAACAGGGCCATCGCATTGAGCGCACGCTCGATCGGCCCCCTGCGGTATCCGGGATCGGCGATGCGTTTTGCCAAGGCTTCGCAGCCCTGCTCGAAAATGCGCTTCGACTTCGGGCAGTCAAATGGCGCGGTCGCCCCATAAGCACCCAAGGGCTGCAGCTTCACCACCACCTCGTCCTGCTTGCCATCCCGCCAGCGGATGAGGGCCAGGTCACCGGCCTTCGATTCGGCAGCGGTCAGCGCCTTGGCAAAGGCAATCCGCGCATCCTCGGCAAAGGGCTTGCCGTCCACGCCGAGGATCACATCGCCCACGGCCAGCACGCCATCGGCAGGAGATCCCTGGTCGACCTTGGTGATCCGGATCTGCCGCGCCATCGCCGAAGACAGGCGGTCGGCATGCAGCCAGCCGCGCGCACCGGTGGCGCCGAGGTTCCAATCGTGGGTTCCTTCCGCAGGGATCGGCTCGCCTTTGGTGAAGTCGGGATTCGGCAAAGGCCCGCCGCGTTTCGCCGCATGCGCCGGAAGGCAAAGCGTGAGAGCGGAAAGTGCAATCGCCAGGGAAACAACGGTTTTGGAATGCATGGGATGAGGTGGAAACCATAGGCCGTTTGCGCGCCAAGGCCAGAGCGGAAATGGTGATTTGAGGCCAGGGACGGGGGAAGAGAGTTGCGGAGGCCGGAATTCCGGATGATCGGCGAAAGCGGGAACGCTTTGGTGCGTAGCTCAGCCCCTTTCTCTCTTGCTGAAACTCCTGCCTCCGAAATTCCGGAACCCTCTTCCTCCTCAACCTCCTTCCGGCACCTTGATCCGTGCGGGCACTTCCTTGATCGGAATGCCGGCCTTGGTCAGGGCGTCCCAGATTTCCAGCAGTCGCTCGAGCGGCAGGCGGCGGTCGGCTTCCAGCTCGAGCTTGCGGCCGGGATTCTGGTTCTGATAGGCGATCAGGTACGACTGCAGCAGCCCCTCGGGCACCGCGAGCGAATCGAGCGTGACATTGCCCAAGGCGTCGACGGTGATCGTCGAGCGCGGCTCGGTGATGCTTTCCGACGGCACTTCGTTCACGGTCGGGAATTCGATGCGCAGGATGTCGCGGCGCTTCTTGAAGGTCGTCGAGACGATGAAGAACACCAGCAGGATGAACAGGATGTCGATCATCGGCACGATCGGCACCTCGGCCCGCTTGCGTTGGATCCGGTGGAAGTGCATCGGGTCAGTCGTCGTTCCGGGGTTTCTGGATCGCGTGCGCGAGATCCGCCAGCAGCGATTCGAGGCTGGCGGTGAGCACCTCGATGCGGCGCGTGAAGTAGCCGTGCGCCACCACGCAGGGCACGGCGATCGCCAAGCCGAAGATCGTGGTGTTGAGCGCCTTGGCGATGCCGCGGGCGATCGCGAGGTGGTCGGCGGAATCGCTGAGCCCCTGGAAGATCGTCACCAGTCCCGACGCGGTTCCCAGCAGTCCTAACAGGGGCGCGACGGTGATCACGATGTCGAGCACGCCGATCCCCGCGTGCAGGCGCGAGCTTTCCTCCCGCGCCGAGGCTTCGACCGCGAAGACGATGTCGCGCTGCGGCATGCCGCGGTGGCGCATGGCCACCTGCGCCAGCCGCGCCAGCGTGCTGTCGCCCTTGGCGATTGCCGCCATCAGCGGCGCCGCCTGGCCGGCCGCCTCCAGCTCCGCAAGCCGCACGACATCGCGGACCAGCGGCTCCGGCATGACCCGCCTGCCGGCAAGCGACAGCCATTTGTAGAGGATTGCCGTGAGGCCGACCAGGGAGGTCAGCGCCAGCGGGATCATGAACAGCCCGCCCTTGAGCAGGAAGTCCCATGAGGCCGAAACGGCTTCGGCGAGCGACGCGAGCGGGAAGGGAATGGTGGATGCGATCATGAGGAAGTGTTAGAAATAGAAGCGGAAAATCAGTTCGAGCGTGTCGCCCTCGTAGGCCTTGCGCAGCGCCTCCGGCATGGCGGGAATCTCGGCATTGCGGATCGAGTTGAGCGTGAAGCCCTTCTGCACCTCGCCGGTTTCCATTTCACCCACGAACTGCACCGAGCGGACCCTTCC
>CBFGOB010000158.1:0-6423 GCA_965650215.1 uncultured bacterium
CTTCGGCATGCTGATCCTGGTGGTCGACAAGCTGCCACTCACCAACCCCTCACCCGTATTCGGCACCGCCTTGCTGTTAGGCATTCTGCTGCTTGGCCTGATGCTGCTCGCCAGGCGCCCCCTGCTCGCACCCGTCGCCCTGCTCTGCACGCTGGCAGTCGAATACGCCTGGTTCACCGAACGCTTCACGGAAAGCACCCCTTGGGCGACCTTCTGCTGGTATGTCGGCTTCTACGTCGTCTACAGCGCGTTTCCCTTCGTGTTCCGCAGCCGCTGCGAGCAGCAGGTCATCCCATGGGCGACAAGCGCGATCGCCGGCATCGGCCACTTCCTGCTGATCCATCCGCTCGTGCGTGAAAGCTTCCCGGCCATGGATGGCAAGATGGGTCTTGTTCCGCTCGCCTTCGCGATCCCCAGCCTGCTCGCCATGGGCACGCTGATCCGCCACCTCGGGCCGATGGACCTCAGACGCCAACGCCAGCTCGCCTGGATCGGCGGCGTCGCCCTGCTGTTCATCACCCTGATTTTCCCGATCCAGCTCAGCCGCCAATGGCTGACCGTCAGCTGGGCGCTGGAAGGCGCAGCCCTGATCTGGCTGCTCCGCAAGGTGCCACATGCCGGACTGAAATGGACGGCCATCGGCCTGCTGCTCACCGCCTTCATCCGCCTCACGCTCAACCCCGACGTTTTCACATCCTACACCCGCAGCGGAACGGCGATCTTCAACTGGCACCTCTACACCTATGGCACGGTGGTCGCCGCCACCCTGCTTGCCGGCAGGCTGCTGCCGCAGGAGCAACGCCAATTCCGCCAGATCAACCTGAGCGGCCTCTGCTACGGGCTTGCCGCGATCCTGCTCTTCGTGCTCCTCAACATCGAGATCGCCGACTTCTTCACGGAACCCGGCAAGCGCAGCATCACCTTCCACTTCGGCGGAAACTTCGCCCGCGACATGACCTACAGCATCTCCTGGGGATTGTATTCGCTGGCACTGCTTGTGACCGGCATCGCCAAGCGCGTCCCGATCGCCCGCTACGCCGCGATCGCCCTGCTCGCCGTCACCCTGCTCAAGGTCTTCCTCCACGACCTCTCGCAGGTCGGAAGCATTTATCGCATCGGCGCCCTCATGGGAATCGCCATCATCGCCTTCGTCGCCTCCTTCCTCTATCAGCGGTTCTACAGCCAATCCCGCGAATCCTAACACCCGAAACCCATGAACCGGATCCTCGCATTCCTGGTCTTGCTCGCCCCACTCGCCGGTGCCGCCGAAACCGACCACCGCACCTGGAAATGGCAGCAGGCCTTCGAAGTCGAGGCTCCCGGGATGGTGAGGCTCGAACTCGATCCGCCCGTCCTCGACGCCTCCCAGGCATCACTCGGAGACCTGCGCGTCCTCTCGCCGCAGGCCACCGAAACCCCCTATCTGGTGGAGGTGCCTGCAAAATCCGCGTCACGGACCCAGGCCGCCATCGACTTCAAGGCCACGCTTGTGGAGGGCAGAACCGTCCTGGAAGCCTCAACGGGCACAGAACAGCCGCTTATCGCCATCAGCCTCGCCAGCCCCAGCACCGACTTCCTCAAATCCCTCAAGGCGGAAGCCACACGCGACGGCGAAGCATGGGAAACCATCGTGCCATCGGAAGTCGTTTTCCACCACCGCAACGGCGTCAAGCGTCTGCAAATCCCAATCCCGCAGGGCGTCTGGAAACAGCTCCGGGTGACCCTCGACGACCAGCGCACCCTGCCGGTTCCCTTCACCGCCATGCAACTCACGCTTGCAGGCCACCAGCCGGCAAGCACGGCTCACCCGGTGCGGATCGCACAGCGCAGCGAAAACGCATCCTCAAGCTCCCTCGAGCTCGACCTCGGTGCCGCCAACCTCCAACTCGCCGAACTGCGGCTCGCGATCGCCGATCCGCTGTTCATGCGCCGCTGCACACTCAGCTATCCGCTTCGCGGCGAAAACGGACAGCACCAGACCATTTCCCTCGGATCCCATGCGATCTACCGCGTGGCCGGCGACGCCGGAGCAACGAGCCAGCTGGTCTCGATCCCGATCGATGCCCGCATCCCCTCACGCACGCTGATCCTGACCATTCCCAACGATGACAATCCACCGCTCAGGATCGAATCCGCGGAAGCATCGGTTTACCCGACCAGCCTCGTCTTCTTCGCTGCCCAGAAAGGAGACTGGCGCCTCTTGACCGGACAAGCGCTCGTCCACACTCCGAACTACGACATTTCACGCCTTCGGAGCCAACTCGGCAGCACCACCCGCGTCAGACCTGGCCCGCTGACGATCCAAACGGACCACATCCAACCCACCACCCTGCCCGAGATCGACCCTGCGGGGACCTCCATCGACCTCAGCTCCTGGAGCTACCGCAAACCTGTGAACCCATCGGCGACCGGCGTGTTGAAGATCCCGCTCGACATGGAAGTCCTCGCCCATGCCCAAACCGGCCTTGCCGACCTGCGCTTGGTGCAAAACGGGAATCAAATCCCCTTCGTCATGTCCCCCACCACAAGCACGGCATCATGGAAACCATCGTTCGCTGAAGCACCCGATCCCAAACGTCCACAGGTCTCGCGCTGGAACATCGAATTGCCCATCGGCCAGGTTCCGGTGCTTTCGCTGCACGCCCGCTCCTCCGCACCCTTGTTCAACCGCAGCTTCCAGCTCCAAAGCCTGGATGAGGATGCCTATGGCAATGCCATCACCCGTTTCCACGGCAGCGCCCAATGGATCAAAACGGTATCGCAGTCCGGCGATGCGCCGCTGCATCTCGAACTCCAAGGCCAACGCCTGCCGAAACAGGTCATGCTCGAAACCGACAATGGCGACAACCCGGCGATCCCGATCCTGGACCTCACGATCACTTACGCCCAACCCTCGCTGCTTGCCAAAATCACCAGGAACGCCCCGCTCTTCCTCTACTATGGCAATCCCCGTGCCCGCTTCCCGGCCTATGACCTCGATCTCGTCCGCCACTCGCTGCAGAAGGCGGAAAAAATCACAGCCGTTCCCGGCAAGGAGGAAACCCTCATCGCCTCCGGCACGAAACGCCAACGCATCAGCAGCGGCTCCCCATGGCTATGGGTCGCCCTTGGCGGAGTGGTCATCGTGCTGTTGCTGATCGTCGCCAAACTCCTGCCCAAGCCTGCCGAAGGATAAGGTCTTGGCAGAAAGCGGGCGCGAGTGGCCCGCAACAGCCAGGTGACTCCGCCCTCGCTCGTGGAACGAGGGCGGCAAGCAGGATCCCGATGCGGAACTCAGAGGAAACGCTTGTCGGCGATTCCGGGAAGAGGAGCCACCCCTTCGGTCGGCATCTTGACCGTGCCCTTTTCGAAATCGAGCGCCGACGGCTGGCAGACCGCATTGTAATACTCGGAATCGACATCCTCCATCAGATCGCGGTAGCGGATCAACTGGCCGGTGTAGCAGGACATCCGCCCCAAAATCGCCACCGCAGTGACCTCGGCAATCCGGCGGGCCTCATTGAGCGGCTCGCCCTTGATCACACCGCGGATCAGCGCCACGTGCTCCTGGACCATGCCATTGTCGCTATCGACCTTGATCTCGGGAATGCTGACTTCCTTGCCCTTGAGCTTGCCCCCGCCGTAGCACGAACCGTGGGTGCCGATGAATGTTTCTCCAACGCGACCGTAAGCACCGGTGATCTGGCGGCACTGGCTGTGAATGTGCACATCGTCGCCAAAATCGTAATCCACACTGAAGAAATCGTACGAGTTACCCGAAACACGGCGCGCACGACCGCCGAAGCCCAAGGCACTGACCGGGAGACGCCCGAGGAACCAGCAGGCGATGTCGAGGTTGTGCACGTGCTGCTCAACGATGTGGTCGCCGGACAATTCGGTGAAGTTGAGCCAGTTTTTCGCAAGGTAGTCGGCATCGGTTTCCCCCTCGACGCGCTTCTTCACCCAGGGCACGGTGCCGTTCCATTGCACCACGCCACCCTTGATCTCGCCAATCGCACCGGCGTCGATGAGCGCCTTGTTGCGGAGGTAGCCGGCGGTGTGGCGGCGCTGGGTGCCGCAAACCACGGCGAGCCCCTTGGCCTTGGCCTTCTCACCGGTCTCGATGACCGAACGCGCTCCGGGGCCATCGACCGCCACCGGTTTTTCGATGAAGCAATGCTTGCCGGCCTCAACCGCCGCGGCGAAATGCAGCGGGCGGAAGGACGGCGGGGTCGCCATCAGGACATAGGTGCAGTCGCTGGCAATGACCTTCTGGTAGGCATCAAACCCGCCGTGGCACTGCTTGGGATCCACCCCGAATGCGACGCCAACCTCCTTCGCTTTGTCGGCAAAGGCATCCGCCACCGCCACCAGTTGCCCCTCAAGGCCCAGGATCTTGCAGGCCGCCAGGAAATTCTTCACAGCACCTTGACCACGACCCCCACAGCCGATCAGGCCGAACTTGACCTTAGCCCCCGCGGACGCGCTTTGGGCGAATGCCGGACTGGCGGCGAGAGTGGCGCCCGCCATGGCGGCGCTTCCGAGAAACGAACGACGATTGATGACTGGAGTATTCATGGGTAGAAGTGTTCTTGATCTGGATTTGGGATGACTACTGGATTATGTTGTCGCGCCTTTCAATAAACCACCTTTTATTCGGCTTGAACCGCCCCTCCCCGCTCATGCGACCGATGACAAACCTGACCCGCCGCTGCCTCCTGCCCGCCTGCCTGCTTCTGGGGCTCATGCCCCTCGCTGCCGAAACGCCCGTCTTCACCAGCATCGACCAGGCCATCGCCAAGGGCAGCCTCGAGGACGTCCGGGCCCAACTCAAGGCAAAGCCCGAAAGCGCCACCCGTGGTGCCGGCACCCGGCCACCGCTCGAGCTGGCCATTTTGCGCAAACGGGCCGATGTCGCCTTGCTCTTGTTGGAAGCCGGTGCCGACCCGAACACCCGGGACGCATCCCAGCGCAGCCCGCTGCACCTGGCGGTCGAACGCAACAGCCCGGACGTCGTTGCCGCCTTGCTTAAAGCGGGCGCCAAACCCGATGTGCTCGACAAGGACGGTTGGACCCCCCTCCACCACGCCGCAGCCAAAAACCAGCTCGAGACCGCCAAAGCCCTCGTCAACGGCGGGGCAAACCCGATGACCCTCAGCGAACGCGGCGGCACCCCGCTGCACGAAGCGGCTTGCAGCGGCGGCAGGGAAATCATCGAATTCCTCCTCGCACAAAAGGTCGACCCGTCGGTGAAATCCAAACACGGCGTCACCGCCCTCGACATCGCCAGAGAATACAAAAACCAAAGCGCCATCGACATCCTGTCAAAACCCTGAGCATCCTTCCCACTCCAAATCCGCAAACCTCATGAGCCCAGCACGCAAATCCCGGGGATTCACTCTGGTCGAACTCCTCGTCGTCATCGCCCTGCTCGCCACCCTGGTGGGCATTGTCTCGATCGTCGGCAGGAACATGCTCCGCAAGAGCAAGGCCATGCAGATGGCCGGCAACATGAAGCAAATGGCGCCGCTGTTCCAGATCTACGCCACCGAACACCTCAACCAGATCCTCCCCTGCAAATCCGAGCAGCGCCAGGCCGATGACTCGATGGCCGAAATGATCTGGCACGAGGTGATGCTCTCGATGCTTTACGAAGACATCGACCCCGCGCAGTTCAAAACCGAGGAATGGTGGAAATCCAACAAAAGCTTCCTGCAAAACCCGCTCTTCCGACCCAACGATACGCCGCGCGGCTGGTCACCCCTCAACCCGGGCTACGGCTACAACCTCAAACTGCCCGAAAACTATCAACTGGCGGAAAGCGGATCCACCCCCGGCCAGGTGGAGGCGGAGGCCTTCTCCGTGCCGATGGCCGCGCTGACCGAACCCACGCGCATCCCGATCATCGCCCCCTGCGACAACTACTACTACCGCTATGATGACTCGCAAATCGCCGAGTTCACTACCGGCACCCTGGCCAACTTCCTGATCGAGGACAAATTCCCCGTGCTGTTCCTCGGCGGCAATATCGAGATGTTGCGCCCGAAGGACTACGTCAGCCGCAAGCTGCATCAAATGCCGATGGACGTCGGGTCCGATTGAGGGATCGGCCACAGACTCACCCGATCCGCTCGACGCCGCCCCCGCGGTCGACATGGACACTCCGGACTTCCGGCGCCTGTCCAAGCCAATCGGGGATTTCATCGGCATCCACCAGCATCAGCGCGGTGGACCAGACTTCGGCCCATGCCGCCGTAGCCGCTTCCACCCACACGCGCTTGCTGGGATGGACAGGCATCGCCTCCTCACCCCAGGGATGGATGATGTGGCTGCCCTGGATCCCGGTCCCGGAAGCACTGAGGGATTGATCCGCCAGGGCAATGCGCATGACAGCCCCATCCCCACTCAGATCGATCGGCCAGCTCACCGGACCATGCGCCATCA
>CBFGOB010000159.1:0-6401 GCA_965650215.1 uncultured bacterium
CTTCGCCGCGCGAGACGATTTCCTCGTGCATCCGGCGCTTGGCGCGGAACTGGATCTCATCGAGCGGGGGGATGGTTCGTTCCTGTTCGATCCGCTCCTGCTCGATGCGCTGGCGGTTTTTCGCGTATTCCAGCTCGCGTTGCCGCAGCTCCTGCTCGGTGGCGAGCAGTTCGTCCAGCTCCAACTCTTCTCTGAACTGGGGAATGCGGCTCATCTGCGGATCATTGGAGGAGATAAACGGCGAGTGCGATCCCGCCCAGCAGCAGGATCGGGAAATGGAAGGCAAAGCCGTTGCGCAGGTTGGCGACGAATTCGCCGCTGGCGGTACTGCGGCTGCCGCGGCCGCGTTTCGATGCCCGGCCGAAGATCGCCCCGCTGCGAGTGCCCTCGAAGTGGGTGGCGGCCTGATCGTATTCGTCGGCGGCCAGGTCGAGGGCAATGCCCGCCCGGTCGAGTTTTTCGGAGGTGTTCTCGCGGGTCCAGCTGTCCGGGTTGATTTTTTCGATCTTGTCGAGATGGCCCGCAAAACAGGCCCGGCACTGTTCAAGGTCCTCGGCTTCGTTGCGGATCTCGTAAAGCTGGCGGTCGATCAGGGTGATGGCGGAACCCAGCTTTTCGGTCAGCTCGACCTGTTGGGAGACAAAAGCGCGTTTGCGGCTGGTCAGCTCCTCGAGCTCGATCTTCTTGCGCTCAAGTTCCTCGCGCTGCTGCTGGATGCGCTCCAGCTCGTTCTGGGTATCTTGCAGCTTGCGGTCATAGTCGTCGCCCCTGCCGGACAGTCCTGATGCCGGCATTTCCATCTGGGTCGACCGGATTTTGATGTGGTGGGTGTGATCGGTGAGAGGGGTCATGATGGGATGGGGTTGCAATCCAAACGCATCCTTACAGGAATCCGATTGGTTCATCCAGCGAAATATTACACTTTGCTTGACAAAATCGGGACTTCCTGTATCTCACTGCGCCTTTTCCTTTCCGTCCCGCCAATACCATGAGCAGGCGCGACGGAGGTGCTGGAGGAGTTCCTCGGCGACGATGTAGGCGGCGGGGATCAGGTAGAGGGTGATGACGGTGCCGAAGGCGATGCCGAAGGCGAGCGAGGCCGCCATCGGGATCAGGAACTGGGCTTGCAGCGACCGGTCGAAGAGGATCGGCAGCAGGCCGACGAAGGTGGTGGCGGAGGTCAGGAAGATGGGTCGGAACCGCAGGGTGCCGGAGTGGATGACCGATTCGAAGAGCGGCTCGTTCGCACGCACCTTCTGGTTGATGAAGTCGACCATGACCAGCGAGTTGTTCACGACCACGCCCGCGAGGGCGAGGATGCCGAAGACCGAGAGGTAGGAAGGGGTGATGTCGAGGATGATGTGGCCTGCCAGTGCGCCGATGATGCCGAAGGGGATGGCGAGCATCACGAAAAACGGCTGATAGAGCGAGCGGAAGGGGATCGCCAGGAGCGAGTAGAGGACGAGGAAGAGGGTGATCCCACCCATGATCGTGCGCCGCTTCGTTTCCTCGTGTTCGGCGATGTAGTCGGTATAGCGCCATGAAAGCTCGGGATGGGACTTGATGCGATCGTCGAGCTGCGGACTGAGGTTGTGTGCGATCTGCATGACGTCGACGGTTTCATCGTCGGGTTTGGCATGGATGGAGATCACCTGCGCGCCGTCCACGCGTTCGATCACGGAGCGGGCCTTGGCGAAGGTCGCGGTGGCGACCGAGTGGAAGGGCGCCTCGCCGCCCGATGGGGTGCGGATGCGCAGTTGGTCAAGTGTATGGAGGGATTGCCGCAGCACGCGCGGCAGACGGATCATGATCCGCACGTCATCGCGTTCCCGTTGCACCCGTTGGGCCTGCTCGCCGAAGAAGGCCGCGCGCACCTGTCGTGCGAGTTCCTGCTGGGTGAGGCCGAGCGCCTCGCCTTCGGGACGGATCGTGATGAGCAGCTCATCGCGGGTGCCGCCGGAATTGTTCCAGGCGGAAGCGATGCCCTCGTAGGATTCCAGGAGTTCCACGATCTCATCCGCCAAGGCGCGTTTTTCGGGGCTTTCCGTGCCGCGGAGCTCGATGGCGAGGGACTCCATGCCGTCGCCGCCGCCGCGGAAGCCGCCGCCGCGGTCGCCCGAGATCCAGAAGGATTCGACGTCGGGAAGCTCGCCGACCAGCTCCGTCCAGCGCTTGGCGATCACGCTGTTGCGCGGGCCGGGTTCGGATCGCTTGCCGGGATCGGTGACGCCGATCGTGACATATCCGATGTTGGGTTGGACCTGTGGCCTGCCGGTCCAGCCGCCGCTGGAGGTCAACACGTCGCCGATCAGCGACTTGCCGGTCCCGGGGTCGACGAATTCCTTGCGGAGGGTCTCGACCGCAGCGGCGACCTTGCGGACGCGCTCGTCGGTTTCCTCCACCGCGGTGTCGCGGTGCATCCGGATCTGGGCGAGGATGCGGTTGCGGTCGATGGACGGCATGTTGACGAAGCCGAGCGCCCCGCTGCGGATGTAACCGAAGGAAGCGAGGGCAAGCGCGATGAACACCGCGAGGGTGGCATAGCGGTGGCGGGTGGTGAAGCGAAGCGAGGGCTCGTAGACTTTCCTCACCACGATCTCGAGGCTGTCGGCGATGCCTTTTTGCCAGCGGGCGATGCCATGCAGCGGCTTGCGGCCGACTCGGACGTGCTTGAGGTGGCTGGGAAGGATGAGCTTGGATTCGACCAGGGAGAACAGCAGGACGGCGGTGATGATGGGCGGGATCTGTTGGGTGAAGCTTCCGTAGAATCCTTCGAACGCCAGCAGGGGAATGAAGGCCACGATGGTCGTCAGCGCGCCGAAGGTCACCGGAAGCGCGACCTCCCGGGTGCCTTCCGTGACCGCGTCGAGCGGATCCTGTCCTTCGCGCAACTTGAGGTAGACGTTGTCTGCGGTGACGATGGCGTCATCGACAATGATGCCGACCGCGATGATGAAGCCGAAGATGCTCATCACGTTGGTGGTGATGCCGAACCATGGCATCATGATGAAGCCTCCGGCGAATGCGACCGGAATGCCGAGCACCACCCAGAAGGCGATGCTGGGGCGGAGGAACAGGCCGAGGACGATCATCACCAGCAGGCTGCCCTGCGCGAGGCTGCCGATCAGGGTTCCGAGGCGTCCCTTGAGTTCTTCCGAGGAATCGTCCCAGATCGACAGGGTGATGCCCTCCGGGAAGCGCTCGCCGGCATTCGCCACGTAATCCTTGACGGCCTTGGCGATATCCAGGGCATTCTCATCGTTGAGTCGCAGGGCTTCGACGAGCAGAGCGGGTTTGCCGTTGAAGCGGATGAGTTTCCCGTCCTCGGTGAATCCGTCGATCACGTCCGCAACCTGCTTGAGCAGCAGTTCCGAGCCGTTGCGGTTGCTGATGACGATGTTTTCGAAGTCGCTGCGGGTGTAGGCCTGTCCTTTCGAGCGGATCATCAGCATGCCCTCGTCGGTCTGGATGGTGCCTGCAGGCAGGTCAACGGACGAGCGGCGCACCGCCTGGCTGAGGTCGGCAAAGGTCAGACCGTAGTCGCGCAGGCGCTGCGGTTTGGCTTCGATCGAAATTTCATGCGGGCTCACGCCCTGGATCAGGGATTGGGAGATTTCGGGGGTGTTGATCAGGTCGTCGCGGACCCGCTCGGCCGCGCGCAGGAGGTCGGTCGGGTCCATGTCGCCCGCGACGGCGATCTTGATCACGTCGAACCAGAGGCTGCTGTCGGGAACCTCGATGACCGGAGGCTCGGTTTCGGCCGGCAGGTTGGTGACGCGGTTGACCCGTGCCTTCACCTTTTCCTGCAAGCGGTGGGGGTCGGTCCCATCCTTGGTCATGATGCTGATTTGCGCGGAGCCGTTGCGGGCCTGGGAGAAGACCTGCTTGACCCCTTGCAGGCCGATGAGGGCGTTTTCGATGGGGATGATGACCGCCTTTTCGACATCGGCGGGACTGCCTCCGCGGTAGTTGACCTCGATATCGACGCGTTTGAACTGGATCGCCGGTTGGACCTCCATCGGCACGCGCTCCACGATCGAGTAGCCACCCCATAGCAAAATGCCGAGAATCAGGAAATTCGCGGCGATGTCATTGCGGGCAAACCATCGGATCATGTCGAAGGGTATACGCGCGGCGCGCGGAAATCTTCGGAAGAAATGCCCCGACTAGATGTAAAACATCGGGCTGCCTGTCTGGCTGGCGATGGACTCGAGGGTGATCCGGTTCAAGACCTCGCCAAACGAGGAGGACACCTGCTTCCATGCCTGTTGCACGGCCGGGCCAGATTCGCCCTCGCCGGAAACGGAGTGCTGGAGCAGTGCAGGGTCGACGGCTTCGACGATCTGGCGCAGGGTGATGGCTCCGGGTTTTTTGTGGAGCAGGTAGCCGCCGGTTTTGCCGCGGCGGCTTTCGATCAGGCCCGCCCGGCGCAGGTCGTTGAGAATTTGCACCAGAAAGTTTGCGGAGACGGCTTCGCGTTGCGCAAGCTCCTCGAGTCGTGTAAGAGATTTGCCGTCATGCTGTTTCGCAAGCTGCGAGAGGGCGCGGCAGGCATACTCCAACTTCTGAGAAATCTTCATGAGCCCATCCCAACAAACGGACGCTTCGGCGGCGAGCAAGAATGCAGGTGCTGCCGGCGTTGACCACGATGCCTTCATCGCCGGAATCTGGGAAACCCTGTGCGCCGAGGCCCGGCGGCTGGCCTCGGAGGAGCCTTCGTTGGCACACATGGTGGAGGATGTGATCATTTCCCGTGCCAGCCTCGCCGAGGCTCTGGGCGCACGCCTGGCGAGGCGGCTGTCCCGCGAGGACATGCCGCGCAGCGAGATGGAGCCGCTGCTGGCCGGGGTGTTTGGCCAGCATCCGCTGATCGTCCGGCATGCGGCCTGTGACATGGTGGCGATGCATGAGCGGGATCCCGCCTGCTTCTCCCTCCTTGAACCGCTGCTGTTTTTCAAGGGTTTCCTTGCTTTGTCGACCTACCGTGCGGCGCACCAGCTCTGGCGAGAGGGACGGCGTTGGATGGCTCTTTACCTGCAGAGCATTTCGAGCGAGGCGTTTGCGGTGGACATCCATCCCGCGGCACGCATCGGCTGCGGAATCCTCCTCGACCACGCGACGTCCTTTGTGGTCGGCGAAACCGCGATCATTGAGGACAACGTGTCGATCCTCCATGAAGTCACCCTCGGGGGGACCGGCAAGGAATCGGGAGACCGTCACCCGGTGGTCCGGACCGGGGTCCTCTTGGGTGCGGGTGCCAAGATCCTCGGCCGGGTTGAAATCGGTGCCGGAGCCAAGGTAGGGGCTGGCAGTGTCGTCTTGAACGATGTAGCCTCCCATACCACGGTGGCCGGAGTTCCCGCGGTTGCCGTCGGGCGTTCCAATGAGGAGAATCCCGCGATTGAAATGAACCAGAAACTCGACTGCCGCAAGGCATGAGCCCCATGAACCGAACCTTGGCATTCCTTCCCGCCGCCTGTTTCGCGCTGATCTCCTGCGATCAGGTCGACAAGCTGGTCGAACAGGCGAGCAACGCGCTTTCCAAAGAGATCAAAGCCAAAGTGGCGCAGCACGCGCCGCCGCTCGTGGCGGATCCGCAGTCATCACCGGACGGACCGCAGGCATCGGGTGTGGTTTTCCGCAAAGACCTTCCGTTTCCCGACGCGATCTCGCTGAAGTCCACCGTGAAGCGCGAAATTTCCGGACGCTTTTTCCACAGCTCCGAACTCGGCAAGAATGTCGAGAACGTCAAGGGCACCGAACTGACGGTTTCCGAGATCGAACGCACGGGCGACACGCTGCGTTACACCTTGCGCGAATCCAGCTTCACGCTGCCCGTGATCGAGAAGGCTGCGGATGGCAAGGAGCAGCAGCCGCAAAAGGTCAAGAATCCGCTGCAGCAGACCACGCCTTCGACCGAGCCGGTGAGCTTTCGCCGGACGGGTTCGGTGTGGAAGGTCGATGCTTCCAACAAGGGGTTCCGGGAGATGGTGCTGTCCCAGCAGCTGTCGCCGGTCTTCGACGAGTTGCTGGTGGATCATGCGTTGGCGCCGAGGCCCCTCTGGTTTTCAAAGACACCGATCAAGATCGGTGATGAGCTCAACATCGCCGGTGCGGCGCTGCCGATGCTGGTGGCTGGCGACGCAAAGGGCAGCTTGAGCTTGAAGTTCGAAGCCATTGAGGCGGTGCATGGCCAGCCCTGCGGCGTGTTTTCGGTCAAGGGGACTTATGTCCGCCAAAAGACCCCCAACTTCCAAGGCCAGTTGATGGATGAGGAGGTCACGATCGAAGATGGCAGGCTGTGGTTGTCGATGCAGCATCCGATCATCCTCAAGGAAGAGCTCAATACCATCCAGACCTTCAAGCCTGCTGGCGATGGCGGCCTGGTCGGTCGCGGTCAG
>CBFGOB010000160.1:0-6394 GCA_965650215.1 uncultured bacterium
ATGGGACGTTACGCCAAGCCGGGAGACACCTTCGAATACACCTTCGATGCGCCCAAGGCCGGGAAATACAAACTCGTCGCCGACCTCGCGACTCCGATGCCGAATCGCAAGCTGTTTGCCACAGCCAATGGCGGCACACCCGTCGAAATGGCATTGCCTTACACCATCGGCCTCTGGGGCGAAAGCGAACCGGTCGAGGTCGAGTTGAAAGCAGGCAGCAATGTCCTGAAATTCAGCGGCCCGGTACGCGCCACCTTTGACCAGTTCACACTGACACCCGTGAAGTAAATCCAAAATAGCAACATTCTAGACCTTATGAAATCATCCATCTGCACCACCGCGGTTCTTTGCAGTGCGTTTCTCCTCGTAGGAAACGCACATGCCCAGAACAAGAACAACACACCACCCCCGGTGGTCCTGTCCGATGCCGGCAAGGCATTGGAAGCCAAATACGCCTCCACCCAAGCCGCCCTCAAGGCGGAACTCGAGAAGGCGATCCCCAAGCTCGATGAAGCGAAAATCGCCGCATGGATGCAGACCGTCCAAGCGGAGGACGCGTCGGCAAATGAAGCCGCCGCGAAAGCGAAAGAATTGGCAAAATTGCAGGGCGCGCCAGGCAAACTCCGCGATTTGGAGGACCAGTTGAAATACGCTCCCCAAACCCTTGAGGATGCTCAGGAGGATCTGACGCGGGCCAGGGCAAGGGGCGAAGAGGATCCGGAAAGGATGAAAGTGCTCCAGAGCGCAGAAAGTTTCCTCGCCAGCCGGCAAAAGGATATTGATCGGCTCAAGGCCGGAATCGAAAAGGCGAAGGCAGAGGTGGAGGATGCCAAGGTGAAACTGCCCGAGGCGATCAAGGCCGCGGAAGCCGCCAAGCAAGTGCATGACCAGGCTTTGGCCAACACCTGGAAGGCGATGGATGCGCTGGGCGTCAGCGGCCTGCTTTCGAGCAGCGCACTCGATGCCAAGCTGGCCCAATTCATGATCATCAAGGAAGCAACGCCGTTCGGTCTTGCGGAATTCGCCCAGCAAAGCCCGGAGAACCAGAAACTCGTCGACCAACTTTTCGCCGACAAGGGCCTGATGGTGCAAATGCTCGTCAACGACGGTGCCGAAAAGGGCAAATACGGCCAGGCGATGAAGATCTACACCGACATCCAGAAAGCCAGCCCGAAGGCGAAAGAAGGTGTTTACCAACGGCTTGCCATGGCGATCAGCCTGAGCCACGCGGAGCCGCTGCTTAAGCGGGCCAGACCCACAGGCGACGTCGTCCACGCCACCACGGACATGAAAAAAGACCCTTCCTTGTTCATCGATCCGGTGCAGCGCTATCTGAATTTCGCAAAATGGTATGAGGCCGGTGAACTCCAGAAAGGTTTCGACCGCCTGAATGTCTGGAACCTGAGGAGGGTCGTGGACAACATCGATCCCGATGAGATTTATGTCTGGGGTCGCCAGATGCTCCACACGCTGCGTCCGGATCTCATTCCCGACAATGACGACACCCTGAAGTTCGTGGACTTGACCGACGCAGAGGTCGCCTATGGCAGCGGCGGCTTGGTCAACGATCTGCCCGACAAACACTTCATGCAGAACATCCTTGCCAACGGCGGCATCTGCGGACGCCGCGGGTTCTTCACCCGCTTCATCCTTCAATCCTTCGGCGTGCCCGCCATTGAACGCGTTGAACCCGGTCACTCGACCGTCGCGCTTTGGCATCCTACCGGATGGAAAACCGTGCTCGGCGGCGGTTTCGGCAAGTCGAACCGCGGCTTCTATTCCAAAATGGGTGGCGGCGGCGGTGGCTATGGCGCCGATGTCAATTTCGTGGCAAGCAGCGCGGCTCGCGAAGATGAAACCGGCTACCTGAAGGTCAAGAGAGCCCAATGGATCGGCTCCCTCATGGGTGAGGAATGGAAACCGGGACTCATCACCTACAGCGGCAAGACCAAAGGTCCGGCGCCGCTCAAGCCCGGCCAGGTCGCGAAGCCCAGCGCCTGGCATGACATTGGCCTGCACGAGCAACGCCGCATCATTTCCCAACTCAAGCCCGGTACAACCAGCTCATCCGTTGCCAAGGCAAATCCAGCCGCAACGGGCAAGGCGAGCGTCGATGCCAATGGCGTCATCACCATCCCGTCAGCCTCGACCAGCAAACCTACCGAAAGCAAGCGGGTCCTCTACAAGGGAAGAAATGTGGAACTGATCCTTTTCGTCAACAACAAGGAAGGCAAGACGGTTCTGCACATGGGACGTTACGCAAAGTCCGGAGACAGCTTTGAATACACCTTCGATGCGCCGAAGGCTGGAAAATACAAACTCGTCGCTGACCTCGCTACGCCGAAACCGAACCAGAAACTGTTTGTCACGGCCAACGGCGGCACAGCGGTTGAAATCCCCCTGCCCTACACGATCGGTCTCTGGGGCAAATCCGATCCGGTCGAAGTCGAGTTGAAGGCAGGCAGCAATGTCCTGAAATTCACCGGCCCGGTACGGGCCACCTTCGACCAATTCACGCTGACACCCGTGAAGTGAGGTCAGGCAAGCCCTATTCGAGACATCATGCATTTGTCCATCTGCGCGACCACGGTTCTTTGCAGTGCGTTTCTCCTTGCGGGAAACGCACATGCACAGAACAACACGGCACCCCCGGTGGTCCTTACCGATTCAGGCAAGGCCCTTGAGGCTAAGTATACCGCCACCCTAACCGGCCTCCAGTCGGAACTCGAGAAGGCCATACCCAAACTCGACGAGACGAAAATCGCCGCATGGATGCAGGCGATCCAAGCCGAGGAGGGACCGGAAAAAGAGGCGCTCACCAAGGCCAAGGAGGTTGAGAAAATGCAGGGATCGGAGGGCAGACTCCGCGGGCTCGAGGTAAAGTTGGAAAACACCACCCGGATGCTTGAGTATGCCCAGGAAAATCTGGCAGATGCGAGGGCAAGAGGCGACGGGGATCCGGAAAAGGCGAATGCGCTGAAGACTGCGGAAAGCTACCTCGCAACCTGGCAAAGAAACACCAATAAAATCCAAGCTGAAATCGAGAAGGCCAAAAAGGAAGTCGAAGAGGCCAAGGTCAAATTGCCCGAGGCGATCAAGGCCGCCGAGACCGTCAGGCAGGCACACAACAATACATTGGTGAATACCTGGAAGGCCATGGATGCGCTGGGTGTGAGCGGCCTTTTATCTAGCGACTCGCTTGATGCCAAACTGGCCCGATACCTCATCCTCAAGGAAGCAACCCCGACGGGTCTGGCGTCATTCGCCCAACAGAGCGCGGAGAACAACCAGCTCGTCGAACAACTTTTCGCCGACAAGGACCTCATGTTGCAAATGCTCGTCAACGACGGAGCCGAAAAGGGCAAATACGGCCAGGCGATGAAGATCTACACCGATATCCTCAAGGCCAGCACCAAGGCGAAAGACGGTGTTTACCAGCGGCTTGCCCTGGCCACCAGCCTCGCCCACGCGGAGCCGATACTGAAGCGCGACAAGCCAACAGGCGATGTCGTCAAAGTCACCGCGGAGATGAAAAATGACCCTTCCTTGATCATCGATCCGGTGCAACGCTATTTGAGCTTGGAAAAATGGTATGATGCCGGTGAGCTCCAGAAAGGTTTCGACCGCCTGAATGTCTGGAGCCTGAGGAGGGTCGTGGATTGCTCCGATCCCGACGAGATGATGGTATGGGGCCGTCAGATGCTCCACACCCTGCGTCCGGATTGCATTCCTGACGATGACGACACCCTGAAGTACGTGAACGTGACATTCCATGAGATCGCATTTCACAGCAAGGGCTTGGTCAACGACCTGCCCGACAAGCACTTCATGCAGAATATCCTCGCCAACGGCGGCATCTGCGGCCGTCGCGCGTTTTTCACCCGCTTCATCCTCCAGTCCTTTGGCGTGCCCGCAATTGAACGCGTTGAGCCCGGTCACTCGGCCGTCGCGCTTTGGCATCCCAGCGGATGGAAAACCAAACTCGGCGGTAATTTTGGCAAGTCGGATCGCGGCTTCTATGCCAAAATGAGTATCGGTGGCGGTGGTTATGGCGCCGATGTCAATTTCGTGGCAAGCAGCCAGGCTCGCGAGGATGAAACCGGCTACCTGAAGGTGAAGAGGGCCCAATGGATCGCCTCCCTCATGGGTGAGAAATGGAAACCGGGTCTCATCACTTGGAGCGGCAAGACCACGGGTCCCACACCACCCAAACCCGGTGAAATCGTGAAGCCCACCACATGGAGTGACATTTCACTTCACGAGCAACGCCGCATCATCAGCCAACTGCGGTCTTCGGAAACGAAACCCTCCGCAAGTCCCGCTGTAGCTAAGGAAGAGCTTCGCGCCACCGGTAAGGCCAGCGTCAATACCAATGGAGTCATCACCATCCCCTCGGCCGCGTGCAGCAGCCCGACCGAGAGCAACAGGGTTCTTCACAACGGAAGGCAAGCCGATCACCTGGGCGTTTTCCTCAGGAACAAGCAGGGGAAGACGCTTCTGCACGTTTCGCGTTATCCCAAGACGGGAAGCGCCTTCGAATGCACCTTCGAATACACTTTTGATGCGCCGAAGGCTGGAAAATACCAACTCGTCGCCGACCTCGCGACGTCGATGCCGAATAGAAAGCTGTCAGCCACAGCCAATGACGGCTCACCTGTGGAAATGGCCCTTCCCTACACGATCGGCCTGTGGGGTAAAACCGATCCGGTCGAGGTCGAGTTGAAAGCAGGCAGCAATGTCCTGAGATTCTGCGGCCTGGCTGGTGCCATCTTTGACCAGTTCACCCTGACACCCGTGATGTGAAAATTCCCACCGTAGGCGCGGTCGTGAGACCGCGGCGATCCACCCAACGACACCAACCCACCCACCAAGCCCTTGCCCTGACGGGCAAGCCTACGTAACAAAACGCATGAAAATGAAACCCGCCATCCTAGCCGTCCTCGCACTCGCCTGCTCCATGCCGGCATACGCTGCCCAGAAACCCAAACCCCTTAAGGTCTTCATCTTCGCGGGCCAATCCAACATGACGGGCATGGCGCGCACCCGCAGCCTGGAACACATCAAGATGTCTCCGCAGACCGCCAAGGAATATGCGGATGTGTTCGACAAGGACGGCAAGCCCACGACCCTCGACGCGGTTCATGTCGCGCAGTGGAAGGGCAAGGAAGGTGGCAGGCTCGAACCCATCTACGGTGGCAGGGTGAAAGGAGGAACCGCATTCGGTCCCGAATATGGCTGCGGGATCTATCTGCACAAGGAACTCAACGAGCCATTCCTCATCATCAAGGCATCGCAGGGCGGAAAATCGCTCAACTACGATTTCCGCCCGCCGAGTGCCGACAAATGGACGCCACCTCCGGGCCACCCCGATCTGATCAAGGAAGAAAAGGTGGTGGTGAAGAAACCGACGCTTCCCGTGCCTGACAAGCTCGACATCGCAAGCGATTGGAAACCGGAAAAACTCCATGCCCTGCGCAGGCGGCATCTGGGGCTTGATGGCATCAAGGGCGCGGAAGTCGGCAAGGTCGGTGACGTCCATCCCGTTTACATCCTCAGTGCAGCTCAGGGAAAACTCAAAGGTGACCCCTTCCAGACAGGCGATCTCATCCTCGCGGTGGACGGTGCCGGCTTGGGTGAGAAGCCCATCGATCAGTGGCGGGATGCATTTCATAGCTCCAGAACCCTGGATGGCGACTGGATGATCAAGATCACCCGCTGGCGTGCGGGAAAAATCGAGACCTTCGATTTCGACATCTGCGACTCCCTGAAGGGCGGGCGCGCCAGTCTGCCGGAAGCACTGGAGAATATGAAACAGGCGGCCATCGAGCATGAAAAGCAACGGGGCGGCTTTTACCGAGACATGATCGCCGAGGTGAAGGCGGTGCTTGCCGACTTGAAGAAGCACCATCCCGCCTATGACCCGGCAGAGGGATACGAACTCGCCGGCTTTGGCTGGTTCCAAGGATGGAACGACATGATCGACACCGGCACCTACCCCAACCGCGAGAAACCCGGCGGCTATGATCAATACACCTGGTTGATGGAGTGCCTCATCCGCGACCTGCGCAAGGACCTCAATGCCCCGAGCATGCCGGCCGTGATCGGTGTCATGGGAATCGGCGGGGTGAATGCTGAGGGCAACATCGGGCGCTTTCAGAAGGCGCAGGCCGCGATTGCGGAAAAACCCGAGTTCAAAGGCAATGTCATCGCCGTCGAAACCGGGAAATACTGGGATCACGAACTGGCCGCCCTTGCCGAGAAGGCCGGCAAGGTCAACCAGCAGCTCAACACGTTCCGGCACGACCAAGGACTTGAAGGTGAAGCGCTCAAGAAGGCCATCACCGAATACCGCGCCAAGATCATGACACCGGAAGAGGAGCTGATCCTCAAGACC
>CBFGOB010000161.1:0-6386 GCA_965650215.1 uncultured bacterium
CAACTCCTCGGAAGCGGGGCAGCTTTGGGCCATCGTGAACGCCCAAAGCTGCCCATCTGATATGGCCCCGGTCACTTCGATCATGCCGAGGCAAGGCAGCTCAAGGAGTTTGCGCGATCCCGCTTTTCGGGCAGTACCTGCAATCAAGATCCTTGAGCCGGCAATCCGTGATCCAGCAACGGATCGGCTGTTCATAGGTGTAGATGAGACGCTCGAGGTGATCGATCCTTGCTGATTTGATCAGGATGAGTTCATTGGGCACGGCCGTGCCGACCAGCAACCTGGAGCCATCCTCGATCGATTCAAATGCGAAGAGCCGGCCTTCGTTTTCGGGTGCCACCAGATCCCGGACGTAGCGTGCCTTGGGGCCTATGAAAATGACGCGATGGGCGATATTCAGCGCGTATTTGGCGACGTGCCGGTATTTTTTCCGGTCTCGGCCCGGGACATCGGAAAAACTGCCCAGCACCGCCGTAATCCGCTCGACTTTTGCATCCTTGAGCTGGTCAAGAGCGTGCGGGACCGTCCAGTAGGTTGCCTTGAACGTATCGCTGATCAGCCAGGAGCCGGTTGAACTGCGATGAAGTGACATCCGGTGTGGAAGGGCATCAATTCCCTGCAGGGCGGTGACGCAGTCCTGCAGCTCGAGACCTGCCGCCAGGGCTCCACCAATTGCGGCCAACACGGATGGCAGCAAGAGTTTGCCGAACAGACGTGTCTCAAGGCGGATGTTGCGTCCTTGGTAAGCGAGGGTCATGGCCAGCCTGTCCGGCCAGACACTGTCCACATCGTAAGCCCTGAGGTCGGCAGTCGGACTCATGCCATAGGTGATGACCCGCGCCTTGCTCCGTAGCCCCATCGCCGCCACGTGGGGATCATCAGCGCTGAGGACCGCGCAACCATCGGGTGGTAGCATGTCAACCATCGTCGATTTCTCCACTGCCACGGCTTCCACATTCCGGAATGAGACGTAGTGATCCAGTCCGACGCTGGTGACGATGCCGATCTGTGGCCGCAATACCGACAGCGATGCCCGCAGGCAGCCAGGCGCGCTGCCCGAAGCTTCCTGAACAAAATAGCGGTGATCCGGATTCGCGGCCATCAGGTTGCGCAGGACCGAATTGGTGTCGTTGCTGATGCTGCCCGCAAAACAGGAGCCGTGATTGGAGAGCAAGCGGATCAATAGGGTGCTTGCCGTCGTTTTGCCGCAGCTCCCGGTCACGGCAATGATGCGGGTTTGCTTGAGACTGCGCCTCGCAAGGCGACTGCGAAGAATCCGCAGCCACTGTCTGGGAGCATGTCTGATGCTTGTGCTGCGTTTTGCCATGGGATTGATGTGGGTAAATGATCTGCCTAGCGCGCATCCTTCCATGTCACATGCGGGTAGCGGCCCATGAGGGAGTAAAGAAAAACCTCCCGGCACTTGAAATAGGAGTTCGGGTGGAATTCGACATTCATCCCAAGCAATGCGCCCGCAATCGCGACATGGAGGCGGTTGGTACGTACCAGTTCGTAGCGTCTGAGCAGGTTGAAAACCATGCTGGTGGCGCAGAGGGCTTCTTCCGGAGTGGCCGTTCCATACTGGAAAATCTTTCCGATATCGGCATTCCAGAAGCCACGCCTGATGTCCGTGCGCTCCCTGTCATTGCGAAAGCAGTCGATGGATCGCTTGCGGGCAAGAAACCTGTGGCAGGGTTCGGTCAGGCTGAAGCATGCCCGGCGCAAGCTGTGTTTGAGGGTCGGATGCATGGCTGAAGGCATGGGGCTATCCAACTTGTCCGGATTGATGCTCAAGGCCATGTCATCGGCGATCATCACATTGGCCCGGGTGGCATGTTTGAGCGAGTGGCAGAGCGATGCTTCTTCGCGCGTGATGAGGTCGACATTCTCACCGAGGTCCCGCAACAAATCCTCATGACCGCAAACCGTGTGCGGCAGGATGGCAAACCTCCTGGCTTGGGAATGGTGGGCATGGATGAATCGGTGTCCCTCGTTGCGGCCTTCGACCAGATTGCCGCCCCCGCCATAGATGACCACTTTTCCTTCGGAATTGAAGCCGCTGTTGGGGACCACTTGGATCGTGATCTCCAATTCCTTGAACATTTCGAATGTGGCATGGGCAATCATCGAATCCCCCGCATTGCCGGGGTTGGCCTTGAAATAAATGGGCCCTTCCGCTGCCAGTCGTCTGAGGTATCCGCGCATGTCCAGTGCCGCGGCGGCCGGGTGACCGTCCCGCGCTCCGGTCCCCACGGGCATGGCTGCAGCAGGCACATGGCTTGTCTGCGCGGATGCCGTGGGCGGAATGTCAGCAATCAGGTCGGGTTTTCTCATTTCAGGCAGGTGTGATTGTGCGGGCAGCGGTCAGCGGAGCGGTCGGTTGGGAGCAGTGTGCCCTGATGATGGTCAATGGTTCTTGCAAGTGGAGTGTCGCTGCCATGCTTCGACAAGCCTCCACCTGTATTTGTGAAGCAGCCTTCGCAGACGGCTCAGGGGGCCGCCACTGCGCAGGATGAGCTTCCCGATCGCATGACGGATCTGCGGGTCGCGTTCCAGATTCCTGAAGCGGATGTAGACGGGTATGCTCGCATGCTTCGTACGTCGCACCCTGTCGATCGCCTGAGCCAGCCCGTGCGGCGGCTTCAGCGACGGAAACGCCTCCAGACTTCCACGCTGGTGCAGCAACAGCATCGTGCGCACGCATTTCTCGCATGAACCGCAATTGAGCTGGCCGACAGGCAAGCGATGGTAGCAGACCCTCAGGTGCCGGGAAACGATCGGTTCATGCATGATGTCAAAAAGCTTGTCAGAGCGCCACAGATGATTCCCCCAGTGCTCGATCCGCAGCCACGAGCAGGACCAGAGCGGGTCGCTGTCCCAATGGGTGCCGAATGGGATGTCGTAATCGCTCACACTGCTGGAGTTGATGATCAGGCGGCCAACATGATCGCCGAGCAGCTGCGCGCATGCAGCAAGCGCACCGCCATGAGTGCGAATGTAGTCAACGCTGGAAAACAACGGATGCTCCCGCAGGTTGGTTGCCACTCTGTGGAGTTGGGTTCCTGTTGCCTTGGCGATCTGCCGGAGTTCATCGCCGATGAACTCGAGATATGCCTTGTCGCCAATGGGGATGTCCAGGCCCTCGATGAACAGCATGGCATCGATCCGGTCCGGATGGCGGAGCAGTGTATGGAAAGAGTCCACACCGCCGGAGAACAATACGGCTGTGTTTGCAACGGGAGGCGGCGCCGTTGTGCCAAGCGGCGCATTGATCCGGATTTTCGGGTGACCCCACCAGCGATGGAACAAATCCTGCAGCGTGGTCATGTGGTTCATCCAGGCCGCATCGACCGGTTCACTGCAATCGAGATCCCTGCCGGCAGTCATCGCCGGCAGCAAAAAGGCCGATAGGAACGGCTCGGCGCGGCAACCGAGGGCGAGGTCGGATTCAAACCATGCGATGCGCCCATCAACGCAAGCTTCCACGCGGTTAGCCGCATGTGGGGTGCTTGATGATTTGACGGGTTCGATGGTGACTGGTGCCGGCATGTGGGAGTGGATATTTCAGCGCGATTGACCGAGCGCCTTGTCCAAATAACGGCGGATGTCCCGGGGGTCGTCACCGTTGATCAGTCCGGATACATACGCCTTGCCGCCAAGGTGGGCGACAGAAGGGTCGAAAGTGGAAAGTGGAAGGAAGCGCTTTTCCCGCCATGCGCTGTTGGAAATACGGATCGCCTGCTCGAGTCCGTCCGCATGTTCAAGTCGCACGGTTTGTTGTGTCGGATACGCTCTCAGCCATGGATGATTGGCCAGCGCCAGGAGCGGCGCGGTAGAGGCATTCATCCGGGCGTTGATGTCATAGACGAAGTGCCTTCCAGAGCTGGTGACGCCAATGTCCATGCCCAGGATCCCGCGGTATCCGGCAGCCTGGATACGTCTTGCGACAGCAAGTCCCGTGACGCGCAAATCCTGACTGCAGACATGGCTCGCACAAAACTGATTGCCCAAGAAGCTGAGGTCCCCGGCAATCAGTTGCAGCGCAGCTCCAAGTTCGCTCACGGTGCCATCGCCGTGCACCGCGTAATTCAGACACCAGAGCTCTTCAAAATCAATCCACTCCTCAAGGATCACGGCATCGGCCCCCTCGGATTTCGCAAGCATTGCGCGCAACTGGCGCAGGTCCTGGCATCTTGCCACATAGGTGCCGCCGCCGCAGGATTGGGATGATGCGATCTTGATCACAACCGGGAACGGTCCCGCATAGTCCACAATGGATTCAGGTGCCTGCAGTGTCCGCAGCGGCAAATGGGCTTCGGATACCCATTCCTGCAGCAGGCCCTTGTGGTTGATCCTGGCCACCAGTTGAGGATCAACCCAGAACGCTTCAGGCGGCAGGCAGTCCGGAAACGGGAAATGGTTGGCAACGATTTTCCATCCATCGGACACATGTCTCTGGAGTGACTGAATCAGGTCCGCATCGTTGTCATAGGGATGGATCTGCATGGGCAGTCTGTGGCCTGACTCCATGAGGTGATCGAGGCCCTTTCGGCTGGCCACCGCAGCATGGCAGAAATAGGGCGCCTCGCGGAAAAATACGAGTTGTCCGCCGCTCATGGCTTCCGGCATGGCTGGAAGCCAACGGCGGGTTTTGCCGATCACGGCCGGGCAGTAGAGATGGCCTTTGCCGTACAGCTCATCGAATGACCGTATCACTGGACCCCGCTATGCATTATTTGCTTTCAAAATACTAGGAATTTGCTTTTTCACCTGCAGTAGCGAATACCCTCCCCCCCCTCAAGGGCCGGTCCGCGGAAGAAAAAAGAGGACGCGTTCATCCGCGTCTATCCGTGGTTCAAAATTCTTCCCGGGACGCCGGGTTGACAAGCCCAAGCCCCTCTCTCACAGTCGCTGCAGCATGTCGGATCTGAAACGCTCGCCCTTGGAAAGCGCCCATATCGCCCTCGGCGCGCGCCTCGTCCCCTTCGCCGGTTGGAACATGCCGGTCCAATACAGCTCGATCATCGATGAGCACCAGGCCGTGCGCCAGCAGGTCGGGATCTTCGACATCTCCCACATGGGACAGTTCATGGTCAGCGGTCCCGCCGCCGCGGAGTGGCTGAACCACCTGCTCACCAACGACATCCGCCAACTCGAGATCGGCCAAGGCCAATACACGATCCTGCTCAACCCGCAGGGCGGAGTGATCGATGACCTCATCGCCTACCGCAGCGGCGAGCACGATTTCTTCCTCGTGGTCAATGCCTCGAAAATCGATGAAGACTTCGCGTGGATGAGCAAGCACCTGCGGGAGGGCATCAGCCTGCGCAACGACAGCGACGCTTGGGCCGGCATGGCGGTTCAAGGTCCCGAGGCGGCCGCCACCTTTGCCAAGGCTTTTCCCGGTGAAACCCTGCCAGCCCGCAATGGCATTTCGCGCACCGCCTGCGGTGCGGTCATCTGCCGCACCGGCTACACCGGCGAAGACGGCTTCGAGTGCTTCTACCCTGCCGCGGATGGCGTCGCCTGCTGGAACCGCTTCCTCGAAGCCGGTGCCAAACCCTGCGGCCTCGGGGCCCGCGACACACTGCGCCTCGAAATGGGCTACCCGCTCAATGGCAACGACCTCTCGCCCACACGCAGCCCGATCGAGGCCGGACTCGGGTTTTTCTGCAAACTCGACAAGGGCGACTTCATCGGTCGCGAAGTGCTGCAGCGCCAGAAATCCCAGGGCGTCGACTTCAAACTGACCGCCCTCCAATACAGCGACAAAGGTCCTCCGCCGCGCGCCCACTACCCGGTGCTCAATGCCGAAGGCGAAGTCATCGGCGAACTGGCCAGCGGCGCCCTCTCGCCCTCGCTCCAAACCGGCATCGGCATGGCCTACCTGCCCGCCGCTTACAGCAACCCCGGCACCGCACTCGGGATCGACGTCCGCGGCCGCACATTTCCCGCCAGCGTCGTGAAAAAACCTTTCTACCGCAAATGATTTGATCCAGCCTCCCAAGCAGTCCCATGAACATTCCTTCCGATCTCCGCTTCTGCCCTTCCCACGAATGGCTTCGCCTCAATGGTGACGTCGCCACCGTGGGCATCTCCGACCACGCCCAGGAAGAACTCACCGACGTCGTCTTCGTCGAACTCCCGCAAGTCGGCCGCGCCGTCGATGCCGGTGACCCGACCGCCGTCGTCGAATCGGTCAAGGCCGCCAGCGATATCTACGCACCGGTCGGCGGCGAGGTGATCGAAGTGAACCCGGAAGTCGAAGCCGACCCCTCGCTGGTCAACACCGACCCCTACGGCAAGGGCTGGATTTTCAAGCTCAGGATCAAGAACGCCGCGGATCTCGACGGGCTGATGACTGCCACAGGCTACACCGCTACCAT
>CBFGOB010000162.1:0-6341 GCA_965650215.1 uncultured bacterium
TCGCCGAGCTGCGGCATGAGAATGGGGACGGTAGGCATGGTGGTGAGGGTTCGGGATGGAAGCCGGAAAGATCAGAAATTGAGCAGCTTGCGGAGGGCCTCGCAGATCGATTCGGGTGTCGGCCGGTGCGCGGCCCAGAGTTTCGGATGGTAGGGGACGGGGGTGTCCCTGGAGTTGAGCCGTTGCGGCGGGGCGTCTAGCAGGTGGAAGCCTTCGTCGGCGACGCGCGAGACGATTTCCGCCGTCACCCCGCCCCAGGGGAAGGCTTCACCGACGGCGAGCAACCTTCCGGTGCGGGCAACCGAGGCAAGCACCGTGTCCATGTCGAGCGGTTTGACCGAACGGAGGTCGACAACCTCGATTTCCCAGCCGTCCTGCTGGAGCCGTTCGGCGGCGCGGACCGCCTCATGAACCATCGCGCTGTAGGCGACCACGGTGGCATGCTTGCCGGCGCGGACAATGCGGGCCTGGCCGATCGGCAGGTGGTCGCCGTTGATCGACTTGGCCTTGAGCCAGCGGTAGAGGAACTTGTGTTCGCAGTAGATCACCGGATCGTCGATCGCGACGGCGTCGATGAGCATGTGATAGGCATCCGAGACGCTGGCCGGCGTCAGCACGACGAGCCCCGGATACTGGGCGTAGATGCCTTCCATGCTCTGGCTGTGGAAGGGTCCGGAGCCTGCGGTACCGCCCGATGGGAGGCGCACGGTGATCGGGATCGGCATGCCGGTCCGGTAGTAGTGGGTGGCGGCCTGGTTGACGATCTGGTTGAAGGCGACCGACGAAAAATCGGCGAACTGCATTTCGACGATCGGACGCATGCCTTCGATCGCGGCGCCGACGGCCATGCCGATCATCGCATCTTCCGAAATCGGGCTGTCGAATACTCGGTTAGGAAACGCTTCGGCGAGACCCTTGGTCGCCTTGAACGCGCCGCCGAAGGTGGAGATGTCCTGGCCGTAGAGGAAAACCCGCGGGTCGTCGCGCAGGAGTTTTTCCTGGGCTTCGCGGATGGCATCGATGTAGGTCACGCTCACGGGGAAACGGAAGGTGCGTTGGAGTTGATTGGCAGCGGAAAGCGAGTGCTGAGCGCGTTCCAGTTTTCCCTGTAGGGGTCGGGCGGGGCTTCCTGCTGGGCTTGGGCGACCGCGCGCTGGACTTCCTCGGCGATGCCGTTCTGCCAGGTCATGATTTCGTCGACGGTGGCGATGCCGTGCTCGACGAGTTGGCGCATCGCAACCTCGATGCAGTCCTTGCCGTATTGGCCTTGGCGGGCGGTGTCCGGGACATAGAAGGCGTCGTCGTGTTCACCGTGGCCGGAGAGCCGCAGCAGGCGGGCGACGACGAGCTGGGGGCCGAAGCCGCTGCGGGCGCGGCGCACCGCCTCGGTCATTACCGAGGCGCAGGCGAGCAGGTCGGTGCCGTCGACCGAGAGGCCGCTGATGCCGTAGCCGCGGGCGCGTTCGATGAGGTCGTGGCAGGCGAACTGGCGGTCGTTGGGGGTTGAGTAGGCGAACTGGTTGTTGGCGATCACCACGACCAGCGGAAGTTTTTCCACGGCGGCGAAGTTGAGTCCTTCGTGAAAGGCGCCGGTCGAGGTGGCGCCGTCGCCGATGCAGGTCGCGCCGACGCGTCCTTCGAGCGTGCCCTGGAGGCGTTTGGCAAAGAGCATGCCGGCGACGACCGAGACTTGGGCGCCGAGGTGGGAAATCATGGCGGGTATGCCGCGGTCGGGCCGTCCGCGGTGGATGTTGCCGTCCCTGCCGCGCATGGGTCCCTGGGCGGAGCCGAGGTAGGTGCGGGTGCAGTCGATCAGGGGTTCGCCGAAGGCGGTGCGGCCGGCCTGGTCGCGGATGAGCGGTGCAAAGAAGTCCTGGCCTTGGATCAGGGCGGTCCCGAGGGCGGCGCTGACCGCTTCCTGTCCCTTGCCGAGGTAGACACCGCCGACGATTTTGCCCGCCTTGTAGAGGCTCGAGAGTTTGTTTTCCAGAATCCTTGCCGTGAGCATGGATTGGAACACCGAGCGCAGGAACTCGTCATGGTTCACCGCTCCTTCGGTATTTGCGGGATTCTCCAGTGGGTGCACGGGTTGGGTTTTAAGGCAGGGGCGGCGGGAGCTGCAACCGCATTCAGCCGAAACTTACATCATTCGGCGGTTCCAGCGCACCAAGTCCCTGTAGGCAAAGCCCTTGCCTCCGAAAAGGTCCAGCGCGCTGCCGACGGTGATGTCGATCCTGCCCTGGCCCGCAGCCTCGACCTTGAGCAGGTCGTCCATGCTTGCCGCTCCGCCGGCATAAGTGACCGGGATTTTCCCCCATGCACCTAACAAGGCGACAAGTCCTTCGTCGATACCGCCGCATAGGCCCTCGACATCCGCGGCATGGATCAGGAATTCCGCACACGAGGGGGCGAGTCGCTCGAGGGTCGCGTGGCTGAGTTCCAGATCGGTCGGGGTCTGCCAACGGTTCATGGCGACTCGCCAGCTGTCGCCGTTGCGGCGGCAGGAGAGGTCGATGACCAGCCGCTCCCTGCCGATCATGCGGACCAGGTTTTCGAGGATCCCGGGCTGGAACCTGCCACTTGCGTCGAAGAGCGCGGAGGTGACGATGACGTGGCTTGCGCCTGCGTCGAGCCACTGTTTCGCGTTGCCGCCGTCGATGCCGCCGCCGATCTGGAGCCCTGAAGGCCAGGCGGCGAGGGCGCTGCGGGCGGCTTCGTCATTTCCCGGGCCGAGTTTGATCACGTGGCCGCCGGTGACCTGATCTGTGCGGAAAGTGCGGGCGAACCATTCCGGCGGCTTGTCCGAGACGAAATTTTCCGTTGGTCCGGCACCGTCATCACGCAGGGTACCGCCGACGATCTGTTTCACCTTGCCCTGGTGGAGGTCGATGCAGGGGCGGAAGCGAGTCATGGACGGAGCATGGGAGGGCAAAGCGGATCCGCCAAGCGCAAGATGATTTTGCGCGTGACCTTGGCGGGTCGGCCGCGCATTTTCCAGGCCATGCCCACGAGTCCGGCCGATCCCTTCAGCGCGTTCGAACACAAGATGCGTGCCGCCGGCATGGGCGACGCCCCGATCCGAGCGTTCCGCCGCCATTACGAATCGCTGCGGCGTGACGAGTCGGGGCTGATTGCCGAATCCGAGATCGAGGCGGCCGCAGGGCTGGATGCCTTCGGCGATATCGATCACGCAGGTGTTGGCGACGGCCTCCTGGCGCAGGCGGTCGTGATCAAGCTCAACGGCGGCCTTGGCACGAGCATGGGCCTCCAGGGGCCGAAGAGCATGTTGCCGGTGCGTGACGGCGTGAATTTCCTCGATCTCATGGTCAGCCAGGTCCGGGACTTGCGGCAGGTGAGTGGTGCGAAGGTGCGTCTGCTGCTGATGAACAGTTTCAACACGAGTGAGGAAACGCTGGGGCACTTGCGGCGTTACGCGGCTGAGGGTTTTGTGGCGAGTGAGGTCGAACTGATGCAGAACCAGATTCCCAAGATCGATGCGACGAGCCTCGCTCCGGTCGAATGGCCGGCGGATCCGGATTTGGAATGGTGTCCGCCGGGGCATGGGGATCTCTATCCCGCCTTGGTTGGCAGCGGCTGGCTCGACCGTCTGCTGGCGGAAGGGGTGAAGTATGCGTTCATCTCCAATTCCGACAATCTCGGTGCGGTGATGGATGTGGATTTGCTGCGGTATTTCGCCTCCTCCGGCGCGCCTTTTCTGATGGAGGTCACGCGGCGTACCGCCGCCGACCGCAAGGGCGGGCATCTCGCCCGGCGCAAAACCGACGGGCGACTGTTGCTGCGCGAGGTCGCACAATGTCCCGACGGGGATCTGGAGGCGTTTCAAGACATCGACAAACACCGCTATTTCAACACCAACAATCTTTGGTTGCGGCTGGATCTCCTGAAGGAGCAGTTGGCGGCGGACGGCGGGGTGCTGCCCTTGCCCATGATCCGCAACCGCAAGACCGTGGACCCGAGGGACAAGGGGTCGACACCGGTCTATCAGTTGGAATGCGCGATGGGGGCGGCGATCGAGTGCTTCGAGGGGGCGGCGGCGATCGATGTGCCGCGTTCGCGCTTCGCGCCGGTCAAGACGACGGCGGATCTCATCGCCCTGCGCTCCGACGCATACGAGATTTTGGCCAACGGCCAGGTTCGGCTTCATTCCTCCCGCGGCGGCAGTCCGCCGCTCATCGTCTTGCCCGACGCCTACAAGCTGGTCGATTCGATCGCCGACATGGTGGTGCCATCGCTGCTGGACTGCGCCAGCCTGGAGATCCGCGGTCCGGTCCGCTTTGAACCCGGGGTGGTGTTCAAGGGAGATATTGTCATCGAGGCTGCGGCTGGCGGTGACAAGGTCGTTGCTGCGGGGCTCTACCAGAATGTGACGCTCTGAGCCTCAACCGCCGCGGAATCGGGCAGGATATGCGCATGTCCGGCAAAGTTTTTCATCACCGTTCTTGCCAATCCGCGGCGGAGGGCCTACGACCCGCCCGCACATGGCCAGCATCGGTACCCTTGCACTCCCTTCGGACGGCTTTGACGCCGTGATTTTCGATTGTGACGGCACGCTCCTCGATTCCATGCCCGCACATTTTGAAGCCTGGTGCGCCGCGCTGTCGCTTTACGGTGCCCACGGGATCTTCAAGGAAGACGTGTTCCTCGCCATGGGCGGTCGTCCGACCCGCGACATCGTGGTCGAAATCAACGACGAATACGACCTTCATCTCGATCCCGAAGCGGTGGCTCTGGCCAAGCGCGAGGCCTTTCTCAAGCGGCTGGGCTCGATCGAATTGATCGATGAGGTCGCGGAATTCGCCGAATCCCTGCGCGGCAAGGTGCCGATGGCCATTGCCAGTGGCGGTTCGCGCATGGTGGTGGAAAAAACCCTCCGTGTGGTCGGCATTTCCGACTGGTTCGACGAAGTGGTGACTGCCGACGACGTGGTCGAGGGCAAACCCGCCCCCGATGTCTTTCTCAAGGCCGCCCAGTTGCTCGGGGTGGAACCCGCCAGGTGCCTGGTGCTGGAAGACGCGCCCTCCGGCATTCTGGCCGCCCAGCGGGCCGGCATGCAGGTGATTGCCGTGCCATCGCCTCTGAGTTCGGCGATCTGAATGGCCCCTTTGGCCCATCCCAGGCGAAATTCGCACCTTTTTTGTTGTTGCAAATCAATCTCAATTGGCGATCTTCCCATCGACATGCAAGCCGTCCTCGGAAGCGATCTTGAAATCGACAGCGCGATGACCCTCAACCAGGTGGGTGTCGGTTGTGATGTGCGGATCCGTGTTCTCAGTGGTCCGGGCTGTGATCGCCTGCGCGACATGGGATTTTGCGAGCAGCTGCAGGTCCGCAAGCTGGCCGGTGGACGGAACCTGATTTGCTCCGTGTGTGGCACGCGCATGGCCATCAGCCGGGAGTTGGCGGAGCAGGTGTATGTCCATCCGGTGGCGTAATTGGGAGCTGTGGCCATGGAGGAAGCACTCTCGACGATTGCGCTGGTTGGAAACCCGAATGCCGGCAAGACGACCTTGTTCAACGCCCTGACGGGGTCGAACCAGAAGGTTGGCAACTACGCCGGGGTGACCGTGGCGTTGAAGGTGGGGGAGATGTTCACGCCGCATGGCCGGAAGCTGCGGGTGCTGGATTTGCCCGGATGCTACTCGCTGCAGGCTCCGAGTCCCGACGAACAGCTGGCGGTCGATGTTTTGCATGGCGTGCTTGAAGGTCACGCCAAGCCCGATCTGGTGGTTTGCGTGGTCGATGCCTCGGCCTTGGAGCGCCATTTGCTGCTGGCGCTGCAGGTGATCGAGCTCGGCCTGCCCACCATCATCGCCCTCAACATGGTGGACATGGCGGAGCGTTCCGGTCTGAGGCTCGATCCGGTGAAATTGTCGGAGGAGCTTGGGGTTCCGGTGGTGCCGATGCAGGCGAACTCCGGCAAGGGCTTGGTGCCGCTCAAGCAGGCCTTGCGCTTTCCATTCCCGGCCGCTCCCGAGGCACGTTGGCTCGGCGCCGACGGCGACCAGGGCGGATCGCGGCGCGATTTCGTGCTGCAGTTGTGTGAAACCGCGGCACGCCGGCCCGATGCGCATCAGCTGACCCTGACCGACCGTCTTGACGCCGGTTGGTTTCTGCATCCCTTCTTGGGCTGGGTGGTGCTGCTGGCGGTGATGTTTTCGGTGTTCTGGGCGATTTTTTCATTCGCCCAGATTCCGATGGGGTGGATCGAATCGGGCATCGGCATGCTGGCCGACGCGATCGGCCGCCGCATGCCGGAGGGGGATCTGCGCTCGCTGATCGTCGAAAGCGTGATCGGCGGCGTGGGCGGGGTCCTGGTGTTC
>CBFGOB010000163.1:0-6213 GCA_965650215.1 uncultured bacterium
ATCCCCAGGACATCGGCCGCTCGTATGAGGCGATCATCCGGATCAATTCCCAGTCCGGGAAGGGCGGGGTGGCCTATGTGCTCGACCGCGAGCATGGCTACGAGCTGCCCAAGACGATGCACCCGCAGGTCGGCAAGCGGATTTACGACCTCGCCGACCGCCTGGGGCGCGAGCTCACGAGCGACGAGATCCGCGACGCGTTTTTCAACGAGTTCGTCAACATCGCCAGTCCCTTGGATGTGGTCGATTACGAGCTGGTGCACCAGCATGGCGAGCAGCGCGGCCAGGTGATTTGCCAGGCGACGATCCTGCACGCCGGGGTGGAGCGGCGGATCGAGGGGGTCGGCAACGGCCCGATCAATGCCTTCGTGCATGCGATGGAGAGTGCCGGGCTGAAGGACTTCAAGGTCGTCGACTACCGTTCGCATGCGGTGCGCGGTGGTTCGGATGCCAGTGCGGCGGCCTATGTGCAGGTCCAGCACGACGACGGCCGCCTGCTGTGGGGGGCGGGGGTCGATCCTTCGATCGAGATGGCCGGCCTCAAGGCGCTGGTCAGCGCGTGGAATCTGATCCGTTAGATCTCGTTTTCCGCTTGATCAGGGCGAGGACTTCGCGTGAGGCGACGGCGTTCTTGAATGTCATCTGGTGGTTCATGTCCATGACCAGGGGCATGCCGTTGACCTGGGCCGGGGGATTGTTCTTGCCGGCGGCTTCGAGCGATTTGCTTTCGGGGTCGATCGCCACCGGAAGCTGGCGGTAAGGGATGGAGACCGTGTTGGAGACCAGGCCGACGATGTCGCCGCGGTCGTTGAAGATCGGTCCGCCGCTCGAGCCCTTGGCATAGTCGGCGGTGATTTGCATCGTGCAGGCACCGTCGTCATCCTTGCGGTAGCGGGCGATGCGGCCGTGCGAGAGGCTGAAGAAATTTCCGGCCGGGTGGCTGATGAGGGTGACGGCGTTGCCGACCGGTTCTTCGGCAAGGACCGGCGCATGGGCGAGGCCGCTGGCGTTTTTCAGCCGCAGGATCGCGACATCCGCCTCTGCGCTGGCGGCGAGCACTTCGTCGACCAGGAAGGCCTTGCCGTCGGCGGTCATCACCCCCATGCCGAGGCCCTTGGCCTGTTTGCCGTCGACCACGTGGTGGTTGGTGAGGACGATGCCGTCTTCCCGCAGGATGACCCCGCTGGCGATGTTGGCATGCACTTTCTTGCAGCTGGCGGACGAGCAGTGGAAGAGCTTGGCGATCATCACCACGGCATGCAGCCGTTGTTGATAGATTTCGGCAGGTGAGAGGGTGGTGGTGCCGGGTTCGGGCAGTTCCAGCGTGCAGGATTTGCGGGACAGCTGTTCCCTGAGCTTGGATTGCGGGGTGGCTCCGCCCTTGGCCACCAGTTCGGCCATGCGGGATTCGAATCGGGTGCGCAGCGCCTGGTCGTCGAAGACCTGCTGGGCGGGTTGCGGCGTTGCCGCCGGCGGCTTGGTGGTGGGTGAGCAGGCGCCGAGGGCGGCGCATGCCAGCGACAGGATCCGGAGCTTCACGTGGGTTCGGGGATGGGCGGTGAGTGGCAGACTCCAGCCAAACGTCGCGAGGCGGGTGGATTTGTCTGCCAATTTGCCGATGCGAGGGCTCAGCCGGCGAAGGCGTGGGCGGGGACGCCCCGGACTCCGAGGCCGCGGATCACAAACAGGCGTCCTGCATGTTCTTCCTTGGCGGTCTTGTGGATGCCGGTGGTGATGTAGAGGTCCTTGAGGTCCGGACCGCCAAAGGCGCAGGCGGTGGTTTCGAGGCAGGGCAGGGCGATGCGCTGGAGCTCGTCGCCGTTCGCGGGGTCGAAGCATGAGACGCAGCCGCCGTGGCAGAACGCGATCCAGAGGTGGCCGTCGGCGTCGATCGTCATGCCGTCGGGTGAGGCGTCGATGTGGGTGGTGGCGAACGCGGTGCGGAGGTTGCGCAGGTGGCCGTTCTCGTCGTCAAAAGCCAGGACTTCGCGGCGGGGCGTGTCGATGTAGTACACGGTTTTGCGGTCGGCCGCCCAGACGATGCCGTTGGAATTCGTGACCGGCCCGAAGGCCTCGTGGACGCTCAGGTCGGGATCGAGCCGGTAGAGTTTGGCGTCTCCGGTTTTTTTGACGAGGCTGATCGTGCCGGCGAAAAAGCGTCCGTCGGGCGAGCACTTGCCGTCGTTGAAGCGGTTGTCGGGCTTGTCGTTCTCGGGGTCGGCGATGGCTTTGAGGGTGCCGTGCTGCTCGTCGAGGAAGGCGAATCCGTGGTCGCCGGCGATCACGAGGCCGCCACTTTCGCGGGGCACGACGGTGCCGACCCGCTGGCCGACATTCCACGATTGTTCCTTGCCGGTGTCGGGTTCGTAGCGGTGGACGAGCCGGCCTTCGGTGTCGACGTAGTACAGCGCATGGTTCCACCAGATCGGGCCTTCTCCCCATTGGCTGCGGATCTTGCCGGCCGGTTCGCAAAGAATCATGAGCGGCAGATTAGGTGGCGCTGACGGTGCGAGCCAGCTGGAAATCGCGGGGGATTTCGCCCAGCCCGGGCTTCCCATCCGGGGCCGGCGTGTCAGGATGGCCGCCTGATGTGGCGTCGTTGGGGATCTTGGCTGTTGGACTTGCTGTATCCGCCGTCCTGTGTGTTGTGTGAGCGGCCGCTGGCCGACGGGCGTGCCCTGTGCGGCGCTTGTGCCGCTTCCCTGCCGCGATTGGAAAGGCCGTGTTGTGAGACCTGCGGCCAGCCATACGAGGGCCGGATCGATGCGGTCTTCGATTGTCCGAATTGTGGGGACATGCGCTTTGCGTTCCGTTTCGCGCGGCCGGCCTTGCGGCGCGACGAGCGCACGCTGGAGATCATTCACCGCTTGAAATACCGCCGCGAGATCCATCTGGCGGGCGAACTCGGGCGTCTGGCCATGGCGGCTTTCGAGGACCCGCGGCTGGCAAGGGCGCTCAAGGAAGGCTGGCTGCTGGTGCCGGTGCCCCTGCACCGCAAGCGGCTGCGCTGGCGTCATTTCAACCAGGCGGAGGAAATCGCCCGCGCCCTGGGCCGCGAGGCTGGCTTGCCGGTGCTCGACGGCTTGAAGCGGCTGCGCTCGACCTCCACCCAGACGGCGCTTGGCCGCCGGCAGCGGCTGGTGAACCTGCGGGGGGCTTTTGCGCTGACCCGTGCCGGCCGGCGCGGGCTTTGCGGCAAGCCGGCCGGGGTCTTGCTGATCGACGACGTGCTGACCACCGGGTCCACCGCCCATGAGTGCGCGCGGACCTTGAGGCGTGCCGGGGTCAGGCAAGTGCTGGTGTTGGCCGTGATGAGGGGCTGAGTGTCGCGGTGAGGCATGGGAGCTTGTGATTCGGCCGGGTTTTTGGTTGGATGGCAGTGCGTTCCCCAGTCGTCATGACCCCCAATCATCCGCCCTTGCGTCTCGGTCTTGCCGAGCGGGTGCTGAGCATGGGCATGCGCGGTTTGCTGCCCCGTGCCTTGGCGACCGGGCCGGCGCTTTTGGAACGTTTGCCGGCGGCGGGTGATCGTCGCGCCGCGCTCTACCTCCACATCCCATTCTGCGAGACCTTGTGTCCGTTTTGCTCGTTCCACCGGATTCCATTTCACGCGGACCTGGCGGAGCGCTACTTCGATGCGCTCGAGGCGGAAATGCATCTGGCGGCCGGCTTGGGTTACCGCTTCGAAACCCTGCATGTCGGCGGTGGCACGCCGACGGTGCTGATGGACCGCTTGCTGCGGGTCCTGGACCTGGCGCGTGAGTGCTTCGGGGTGAAGCATTGCTCCTGTGAAACCCATGCGCATCACTTGCGGCCTGAAATCGCCGGTCGTCTCGAGGGTCGGGTCGAGCGCCTGTCGGTCGGCGTGCAATCGCTGGACCCGGTCATCCTCAAACGCATGCGCCGCGATCGCGATGGCTTTGGCGCGGAGCAGATGCTGGAGGCCATCCGCGACATGAACGGCCGCTTTCCGACCTTGAATGTCGATCTGATCTTCAACCTGCCGGGGCAGACGGTCGCGGGGGTGGTCGAGGATCTCGAACGGGTGCTGGCGACAGGGGTGAGTCAGGTCACGACCTATCCGCTGATGGCTTCGCCGAAGGTTTCGCGCGACATGCGGCGTCAGTTCGGCGAGACCTCGGGCGCACAGGAATACGCGATGTTTTGCCGCATCGAGGATTGCATGCGAGCGCACGGCATGCGCGCGTCCTCGCCGTGGTGCTATTCCCGCTGCGGGTCCGGCATGATCGACGAATACATCGTCGACGCGCCGGAATATGTCGGCCTCGGGTCGGGCGCCTTCAGCCTGCTCGGCGGCCGCTTGTATGTGAACACCTTTTCGGTGTCGCGTTACGTCGAGCGCCTGGCAAGCGGCCGGATGTCGGTCGAGCGGATGCGGGTCTTCGGGCCCCGGGAGATGATGCACTACCGTTTGATGATGGGGCTTTTCGGGCTTCATCCCGATCCGCGGACCCTGGCGCCGTCGGCTGGGACGCGCATGCTGTTAGGCTTCGAGCTCCTGTTGCTGCGGATGGCGGGGGCCTTCGAGTCCGGCCATGCGGACCGCCTGGTTCTCAGCCATGGCGGCCGCTACCTCGCGCTGGCGATGATGCGCGAATTTTTCGCCGGCATGAATCACGTCCGCGACGAAGCGCGGTCCCAGCTGCCCGCATGGCAGCGTTGCGAGGAATGTGTTTCCTGATCAGGACCCTTTTGCTTGCTCCGGGCTGAGGCGTTTGAGGACGAGCCAGCAGATGCCGGCGGTGATCGCCAGGGCGAGCATCGGCACGAGGCCGGAGCGCAGGCTGTCGCCGATGCCCCAGGGCTTGAGCCAGTGCTCATCGACCTGGCGGTAGCAGAGGTTGTGGGCCTTGAAGGCGAGCACCCATCCGGCGTGGAGGCCGATCGGGAACCACAACGAGCAGGTGCGCAGGCGGGTCCAACAGAGGATCAGCCCGACGGCGGTGAGGGTCGCAAAGTCGGTGACGAAGAACAGGGGGTTGGCGAAATGCAGCAGCGTTTGGCCGAGGAGGGCGAAACCCGCCAGGGCGTGAGTGGGGTCGCTGCCGAAGTCCGGCGGGTTGAGGAAGTGGAGGAAGGCAAACAGCAGGGTGCTGGCGACGCAGGCTTTCAGCGGCCGGGCGGTGCGCAGCCAGAGACCGAGCAGAAGTCCGCGGAACACCCATTCCTCGATCACGGATGCCATGATCGCGGGCACCAGCGCCTTCTTGATCAGGCGCGCCATGGAGACGGGGGCGTGGCGTTCGGTGTAAGCGCCGACCCATTCGAGGATGCTGCCGGCGAGCCACAGGATGCCGCCGGCGAGGATGCAGCCGACGAGCACGTGGAGGATCGCCCGGCGTGCGCCGAGAGGGGTGACGGCGATGATCGGGGTGGCTTCGCCCTCGCGGCTGAGGCGCCGGATGCGGCGGATCAGCAGCGGCAGCAGGCAGAGCGCGGCGAACAGCATCGCGCGGTTGAAGTAGCGGCCGAGTTCGGCGCGGCTGCAGGAGCCGGCGAGCCATTCCCAGAATGCCGACAGCTCGTTGTTCGCGGCGTAGGCGGCGAATTGCTTGCCGCCGCTGTAGCACCAGGGGGCGAGGATCGCGGCGAGGATCAGCGAGCTGATAGCCCAGAGGACGATGGCGCCGACTTCGCTTTGGAGGAACCGTTTCAACGCGGGTGGTATAGAACGCCCCGGCGAAGCTTGTCGAGGACAGGCTTCAGGACCGGCTGCGCGGCCTGAGTTTGTGCAGCAGGCCGTATTTGGGGCTGAACACGAAGGCCGCGAGGAACAGGGCGCCGAGGGTCAGCACGATCGCGGGCCCCTGTTCGAGGTTGAGCCACCAGCCGGCGAGCACGGCAAATCCGGAGCCGAGACCGCCTAACAGCGCTCCGCCCCAGAACAGCTTGTTGGTGGAATCGGTGAGCAGGTAGACCGTGGCCGCCGGAGTGACCAGCAGGCCGATGGCCAGCATGCAGCCGACCGCCTGGAGCGAGGAGATCAGGATGACGATCAGCAGGGCGAGCAGCAGGTAGTTGAGGGCGCGGACCGGAACGCCGAGTGTGGCGGCGACCTCGGCATCGAAGAGGGTCATGAGCAAGGGCCGGTGCAGGGCGGTGAGGATGGCGAGGCACACGAAGGAGATCCAGAAGGTCGTCCACAGGTCGCTGTCGCGCAGGCCCATGATGTTGCCGAAGAGCCACTCGTCC
>CBFGOB010000164.1:0-6190 GCA_965650215.1 uncultured bacterium
CGTCCTCGGCGAGCGCGCCGAGAAAACCCTGATCCGCACCGGCGAGGACCAATGCTCGGTCGATGCGGTCTTTGAACTCCAGGATCCGGACGAAATCAATGCCTTGCTCGAGGAAGGCGGACTCGCCCGCTGCGACGACACCCAGCTGATCATCCGCCGCAGCATCGGCCAGAACAGCAACCGCCAGTTCATCAACGACTCACCCGTCACCCTCAGCCTGCTCAAACGCGTCGGCGAACACCTTGTCGACCTCCACGGGCCGCATGACCACCAGTCGCTGCTTTCCACCGAGCGCCAACTTGCGATGCTCGACGCCTACAGCGATTCCGACACCGCGCTGGCGGATTACCGCCATGCCTACCGCCGCTGGCGCGAAAAGGTGAGCGAACTCGAGGAACTCCAGCACGCCGAACAGGCGAGCGCCCAGGAAATCGACCTGCTGCGCCATCAGGTCCAGGAAATCGATGCGGCCCAGATCCGCCTCGAGGAGGAACAGGAAGTCGAAGACCGCTGGCGCCGCGCATCCAATGCCAGCCGTCTGGTGGAAAACGCCTCGGCCGTCGCATCCGCGCTCGGCGGCGACGACGGGATCCTCGGCCGACTCGCCGAAGTCCAACGGCTGGTGCGCGAACTCGAAAAACTCGACCCCTCTATCCGCGAACAAACCGGCAACCTCGAAAGCGCGGTGCTCGAACTCCAGGACCTCGAAAGCAACCTGTCGGACTACGTCGACGATCTCGACATCAACCCCCAGGAGGCCGCCGCCCTGGAGGAGCGGATCAACCTGCTGGAATCGCTCAAGCGCAAATACGGCCCCACACTTGCCGATGTCATCGAGCGCCGCCGCAGTGCCGCCGAACGCCTCGACAACATCGAGAATCGCACGGAAAAACTCGAGGCCCTGCAGCAAGATGTCGCCCAGTGCCGCAGCACCCTCGACAGCGCGGGCAAATCCCTCGGCAGCCTGCGCCGCAAGGCCGCACCCAAACTGGCTAAGGAAATCACCGCGCAACTCAAGGACCTCGGGTTCAAGCAGTCGTCCTTCGAGATCCAGCTCGAACCTCTCGCCGATCCGGGCGCCCAAGGCTTCGAGCGCATCGATTTCCGGTTCGGGCCCAACCCCGGCGAACCGCTGCTGCCGCTGCGACAGATCGCTTCTTCGGGCGAAATCAGCCGTGTCATGCTCGCCCTCAAGTCGGCCCTCGCGGATCAGGACGACACCCCGCTGATGGTCTTCGACGAGATCGATGCGAACGTCGGTGGCGAAATCGCCCGCGCGGTCGGCCGCAAGATGGCCGCCCTCGGCACGCGCCACCAGGTCGTGGCCATCACCCACTTCCCACAGGTCGCCGCCACCGCCTCGATGCACTTTGTGGTCGAAAAGGAGGTCACCAAGGGCCGCACCCGCTCAAGGCTCTTCCCGGTCCAAGGCGAAACCCGCATCCAGGAACTCGTGCGCATGCTCGGTGGCGGCGGCGAACAAGTCCGGGCCATGGCCGCCTCCCTCCTCCAATCGCCGGAATAAAAGGATTTGAACCACAGATGAAGCGGTTATTGGTTAAGGGTTATGGGTGATCAGTTCAATGTCCCCTGATTCCTGACCAAGCTCCGCCTGCGGCGGAATCGTGCGAGGGCCATAGACCGCCGCTACATGACCCCTGACCCCATCTGCGGTTCATTTTTCCAATTTCAGACAAATCACCCGATCCGCGTCGCTATGCGACTGACCACCCCGTCATGGCCAACCTGAGTGTCGTCACCGAGCCCCAAGCCGCCACTTCCCCCTGGAGAACGTGGCTGGAGGAGCATGGCCCGAAGTTGCTGCTGTTCGCCCGCCAGCAAACCCGCTGCCCGGAAGATGCGGAGGACGTGCTGCAGGACGCCTTCGTCAAGCTGGTGGAAAAAATGCGCAACGGTGAATTCATCGGCGGCCCGGATGCCTGGCAGGCCTACCTCTTCACCACCATCCGCAGGCTGGCAATCGACCTCGGCCGGCGCGACAGCCGCCGCAAGAAGCGCGAGGATTTCGTCGGTGCCGAAGCCGATCAGGAATACCGCCACCAGGACCACCTCTGGTTCGAAAGCGAGTCGTCGGACGACGAAATCCGCCAGCAGCTCGAGGAAAAGCTCAAGGAACTGCCGGCCAAATTCTCCGAAGTGATCATCATGAAAATCTGGGGCGATCGCACCTTCGCGGAAATCGCCGAAGCCCTCGACATTTCTCCAAACACGGCAGCGTCCCGGTATCGCTATGGACTTGAAGCGCTGAAGAAAAGCCTCAGCGGCGCACGCCGGCGCGGAGACCTTTCGATCTGAACCGTTCCCGATTTCTCACATGTCCGAAGACCGCCCCAACCTCGAGCCCGAGCTCCGCAAACTGCATGCGGCTGGCCTCGACCCTTCGTTGCTCGACCGCCTCGAAGCTGCAGCCGAAGACCGCCTTACGGAACTTGACCCGCTTGAACTGCAATTCGAAGCCGAACTCCGCCGTTTCCGTCCCCGCGCACTCCCGCCGACGCTGCTCGCATCCCTCGAAATCCAAAGCTCGGCCCTGCCATTTCCAGAAACGGCCGATGTCGTCCCCTTCCCGATGGCCAGCCCCACGGCGGCACCACGCCGCAGCGCCTGGGCGGCGGCCGCAGCCGTCGCCTTGCTCGGCGGACTGGCCGCCCTTCTCCTCCCGACCACCCAACCCGGCAACAGCGGCCAGATCGTCTCTGCACCCGCACCGGCCGCCACCATTCCGGATGCCGCATCCTCCACCCCTCAAGCCGCCGAACTCACCCCAGCCGGATTTTCCTGCAAACTCAGCGAAACCAGCGACGAAGGCATCATCTGGCCCTCGAACCAACGCGCCCACCGCGTGCTCAAGGTGGTTTACAAGGACCTGATCACCCTCAAGCGGTCCGATGGCAGCAGCTACCAGATCGAACAGCCGCGGATCGAATACTTTATTGTTCCGACCCATTCCGACTGATCGGAGATCCCCAGACAAAACCGCGCCTCTGCGACGCTGAATTCTCGTAAAACGATGAACACGCATTGGCAATTCCCCGCGGCCGCCGGCATCTCGGCAATCCTCGCACTCCACGCGCGGGCCATCGAGGCTCCCGAGGACAACGCGCCACCGCCCGCCGCCGCACTGCGACAAAGCCACGGAGAGGTGGAAAACGTCCCCTTCATCGGACTTGTCGCCGACACGGTTCCCGATGTGCTCGCCCAGCACCTCGGCATCGATGCCGGCGAAGGCATCATCGCCAAGGCCGTCATGCCCGACGGCCCGGCATTCAAGGCCGGCATCCGCGAACACGACATCATCACCCGCATCGGCGGCCGCTCGGTGGCCGTGCCGGAGGATCTCAGCGACATCGTCCGCAGCAAGAAACCGGGCGACACCATCAGCCTCGGCCTCATCCAACGGGGCAAAGCCGCCGAACTCGAAGTGACTCTCGGTTCCCGCGCCCAACCCGTGGCGCGTGCGGCGCGCGATCCGCTGCCGCAGCTCAACCTGCAGGGCGTTCCCGAGCATCTGGCCCAACGCATGCGCGACATGATCGAAGGCAACCTGCAACAGTTCGACTTCCCGCAGCTCGACGGCTTCGGCAAGGGCTTTGGCATCGACGAGCGGATCCGCGAGATCCGCGAGCGGATGCAGCAACAAATGCGCTCTCAGGAATACCAGCCCCGCACCACTCCCGATGGCGGCGGCCTGCGCATGCAACAAAGCACCACCATCCGCATGCTCGACGATTCGGGAAGCATCGAAATTTCATCCAACAACGGCATCCGCGAACTCACCGTGCGCGATCCGCAAAACAAGGTCATCTGGTCCGGCCCGTGGACCAGCGATCAGGACAAGGCCGCCGCTCCCGAGGAAATCCGCAAGCGCGTCGAACACCTCAATTTGGAAAACTCATTCGACCAGTCGGGATTCAAGCTCAGGATCGGACCCCAAAACCAAATCCGCTGATTCGAAAACCGCTTTACCGGGAACACGCAGGTGTCTGTTTGCTGCGTTCATGGAGCACCACCCGCACCGGCGCAATCCGGTGCGGGTGAATCCATTCCAAACTGCAGCGTCGCTCCATGAGCGTCGCAAACTGCCGCGCAAGCGGCACCCGTCAACGATGGGATATCCCGCTGAAGGCGGGGCTGCCTGCGGCAGTTAAAGTCCGACGGTCACAGACCGCCGCTACATTTTTCTATCAGAACTTCCGGATCAGGGTGTCCGCCAGGTAATGGTCATCCGGATCGGGGTGATCCATGGTGTAATGCAGCCCCCGCGATTCCTTGCGGCGCAGCGCACATTCGACAATCAGCCCGGCCACGGTCACCAGGTTTCGCAGTTCGAGGATGTCGCTGTTGACGCGATGCCCCCAATAGAACTCCTTCACCTCGCGCTTCAGGTTCTTCACCCGGGCTGCCGCACGGCGCAGACGGTTGTCCGTGCGCACGATCGACACATAGTCCCACATCAGCCGGCGGATCTCATCCCAATTGTGATAGATCACCACCAGTTCGTCCGGCACCGCGGTGTCACCATGCTCCCATTCGGGAATCAGCGGCGGATTGATGTCCTGCTTGCCCGGCGGATAGAGCCGCATCATCTCGTCGAGCGAGCGTCTGGCAACCACTGCGGCCTCAAGCAGGGAGTTCGATGCCAGCCGGTTCGCCCCGTGCAGGCCCGTGCAGCCGACCTCGCCAACCGCAAACAAGCCGCGGATGCTGGTCTTGCCGTTCACATCGGTTTGGATTCCGCCGCATTGGTAATGCGCCGCCGGCACCACCGGGATCGGCTGGGTCTCGCAGTCGAGACCGAACTTCGCCAGATTGGCATGGATGTAGGGAAAGCGTTCACGCATGAAGCCCTTGGGCTTGTGGGTGACATCGAGATAGACGCAGGCCGCGCCCGTGCGCTTGATCTCGCGGTCGATCGCGCGCGCCACGATGTCGCGCGGTGCCAGCGAACCCCGCGGGTCGCTTTGACGCGTGAAATCCTCACCCTTGGCATTGATCAGGATCCCTCCCTCGCCGCGCACCGCCTCGCTCACGAGGAACGAACGCGCTTCGGGACCCACCGCACCGGGGTTGTAGAAACAGGTCGGATGGAACTGGATGAATTCCATGTTCGCAACCGTCGCCCCGGCACGCCATCCGAGCGCCACGCCATCACCCGTCGCCGAGTCGGGATTGGTGGTGTACAGGTAAACCTTGCCGCATCCGCCGGCGGCGAGGATCACCCGGTCGGATCGGAACACCCGCACCTCGCCGGTTTTCTTTTCCAACACATAGGCACCAAGCACCCGGTCGGCAGCCACCGCTCCGAGCTTCGATGAAGTGATCAGGTCGATGGCAAAGTGGTCTTCGAGAATGGTGATCTTCGGCTCCTTGCGCGCCGCTTCGATCAAGGCCCGGGCAACCTCGCGCCCGGTGGTGTCCTTCGCATGGAGGATGCGGCGGTGGGAATGGCCGCCCTCCTTGCCAAGCAGGAAATGATCGCCCTCGCGATCGAACGCGACCCCATGCGCCAGCAGCCCGGCAATCGCCGCATCCGCCTCCTCGATGATGGTCCGGACCACCGATTCCTTGCACATGCCCGCACCGGCATCGAGGGTATCCCTGACGTGGTGCTCCACGGAATCCCCCTCATCCCTCTGTCCCTCGCCAAGGACCGACGCGATCCCTCCCTGGGCCCAAGCGGTGTTCGATTCCTCGGCCTTGCCCTTGGTGATCACCAGCACCGAACCATGGCGGGCCGCCTGCAATGCAAAGGTCAGACCGGCAATGCCGGTTCCAATCACCAGGAAATCCGCAGTCATGAGGCGCCAGCTTGAACAGGGATCGGATGTGAAAAAAGCAAATTCCCTCCGTCCGCCGCTTGACCCGCAGGCCTCCGGAAGGCACCACTGGTCCATGAGCATCTTTGTGACGGGCACGGACACCGGAGTCGGCAAAACCTACATCTGCCAACTGATGCTCGAGGCCCTTCGGAACCGCGGCACCAAAGCCATCGGTTACAAGCCGATCGCCTGCGGCGACCGCGACGATGCCCACAGCCTCGCCCAAGCTTGCGGCGAGAACGACCTTGACCGGATCAACCCAATCCACCTGAAGACGCCGGTGTCGCCCTACGTCGCCTGCATGCTGGAAAACCGCATCCTTGCCCCCGCCGCTTTGGTCACCCACTACC
>CBFGOB010000165.1:0-6164 GCA_965650215.1 uncultured bacterium
AAGGAGCAGATCAAACTGCAAGGCATCGTCAAGAAACCGGCAGTGAAAAAGGCTGCGGCAGCGAAAGCGGAGAGCAAGCCGGCCGCCGCCAAGAAGGCCCCGGCCAAAAAAGCACCCGCCAAGAAGGCCGCCAAGAAAGCGCCTGCCAAGAAGGTCGCCAAGCCAGCCGAAGGCGAGTCCTGAAGCGCAGCCAGAACCCTGTTTTTGCCACGGGCTGCCTCGATGAGGCGGCCCGTTTGCATGTCGGCTCCCGGCATTGACGTCCAAGGCATCCCCACCGAGTTTCCTCCCGAACCATGAGCACAAGCGCCAACTACAAGATCGGCAACGAGAAATTGATCCGCGTCATGGACGGGGCCTCCGCCCACCTGCGCGGGCTTCTCGGGCGCCAAGGGCGACCCGACGGAGCGCTGCGGATTGCCGTCGTTGGAGGTGGCTGTTCAGGCCTCCAATACAAAATGGACCTCGTCGACGGCCCCCGCGACCGCGACATCCTGATCCCGAGCAACGGCGTGAATGTGGTCATCGACCCCAAGAGCGCCCTGTTCGTCTCGGGCAGTGAGCTGGATTATTCCGACGACCTCCAGCAGGGCGGTTTCAAGGTCAGCAACCCGAATGCCCTGGTGACCTGCTCCTGCGGCGAAAGCTTCGCGGCCTGAATGACCTGCGGAAGGGATTTGCCGATTTCAAATTTCGGTTCATGATGCAGGAGCAATGAGTTCTTCCGCGGCACGGCTTCTGATGCTTTGGTGCGTCGCCACAACCCTTGGGCCGGCAGTGGCGGCCAAGCCGGCTGCAGGCCAGCAGGATGCCGTCCCGCCGACACCGCGGATCGAGGTGCTGATGCGCCAACTCGATGATGACCAGTTCTGGGTCCGCGAGGAGGCAAGCCGCGAGTTGTGGAAAATCGGGGAGAAGGCACTGCCGAAACTCCGGGAACTGGCGGATTCCAAGAACCCCGAACAGGCGATCCGGGCCCGCGAGCTGATCCGCAAGATCGAACTCGATGTCTCGCCGGATTCTGATCCGGAACTGATCGAACTGGTTCAGCGCTACGGCAAAGCGGTGGTCTCGGAACGTCCGAAGATCCTCAACCGCCTGCGGGAAATCCGTGCCTGGCGGCAAATGCTGCGGCTTTACGCCGGGGAGTCGGATCCCAACATCCTGCGGGCCTATGCCAAGTCGGTCCATCAGATCGCGCTATTCGCCGCACGCGAGCAGCTGCGGGCGGGCAACCCGCAGGCAGCCAAGGAACTTCTGGAGCTGATGCCGGCGAACGCGGAAACCCTCATGTCGCTTGCGGATTTCCACCGCAGCCAAGGCACGCTTCAGGCAGAGCTTGAACGCCAACGCGAGCGTCCGGGAAAGCAGGCCGCGGCGTGGCGGCTGGCCCTTTACCGTGCCGCGGGTGACCTCGAAAAGGCCCGTGCCGAAGCCGAGTCCGTTGGCGAAGCGAAAATCGCCGCAGCGCTCGCCGCCATGAATGGAGACCCGGTGCCGTGGATCAAGCTCATGGCACAAACCCGCGCGCGCGGCTCCGACATGGTCGAGCAGCATTACGCAAGGGCAGCCATCGACCGGTGGCATGGCGAGCGTCCGGATCCTCAGCATCTCGAAAAGCTCAAATCGATGCTCGCCGACCGCAACATCCAGTTGCAATTGGCGGCACGCAACGCGCTCCTGCTGCTCGGGCAGAACGAGATGGCGGAAGCTGCGATGGTGAAAGCCGATCCGATTCCGGCATTCTGGCACCTTTGCAGCCTCGAGCGGATCGATGATGCCCTGGCGATCCTCGATCTCGATGCCAACACGCTCCGGAATCCGGAGTGGGTGAAGAAGCGAATCGCCGCCATCGACAAGCTGAGCCTCGACGACAGCGGCCAGCGGAATCCGGAAAACGAGCTGCTGGCATTTGCCGCGTTTCTCGAGACCCGCGGCCTGAACCCGCTTGCCCAGGAACTTTTCGCGGCACCGCTGCTGGAGCTGGCGGCCAAGGATGAGCATGTCTTCCTCGATTTCCTTTCCCAACTCAACGGCGCGTCGTCAGGCACCAATACCAGCGCGCCGATGCTCACCAAATCCGTCGCTGTCCGCTGGGCCGGCGCCGACGACGACAAATGGATCTCGCTCGTGGCCGCACTCTTCGATGCCGACGAACTCGCATCGTCCTGTTGGAATTGGTTGGCCGGACTCAAGCCCGATGCCTCGCGTGAGGAGCGGCTCGACGCGCTTTACGCCTTGATGGGCTTCGGCCCGGATCCCAAAGGTCTGCGCGAGCACTGGCTGCAGATCGCCTGGAGGAAACACGAGCAGTCGGATGACGCAGGCAAAGCGGAGATCCGCAAGCAGATTGCGCAGATCGCGATCGAGTCGGGTGACGTGACAAACTGCCTCAAGGTATGGAATCTCGACCCCGAACTCCGCACCCAGGCTTATTGGGGCCAGTTGGTCACCCACCTGTCTGCAGCGGGGCGCTGGCAGGAAACCTCGCAGATCATCAGCGAGCAGCTCAAGGACCTGGAGAAATCCGAGAATTACAACGGCATCGAATTCCACGCCTACGCCGCGGTGGCCTTGCGCAACTCCGGACTGGAAGAGGAAGCCCGCGTTCATGACGAACTCCTCGAGTCATTGATCCTCGGGGATGCAAATGTCGCGTTGCAGGTCGGCAACGGCTATGCCTTCGGCCACGACTATGAGCGGGCAGAACTCTGGTGGGAGCGTTCGGCCCGCTATGCGAACCCGGATTCCAACCAGTTCGTCTCCTCGGTTCTTTGCTACTCGGATCACCTGTTGCTCGATCCCGAACAATGGACGCGCACGGCGGCACTGGCGGAAATCATCTGCGCCACGCTGAACGGGGCGGACTTCCGCTGGGAAAGCAACCCGCTTGCATTCATGAGGCAGCGGATGAAAAGCGACATGTGCCGCGGACTCAGCCGGATCGAGAACGACCGCGCCGCGGCGATCCGCACACTCGACCAGCTGCATGCGTCGTCGATCACCGAAGGTGGGCTCGCCGATTTCTTTTTCCCGGCGGTGCGCGCGGCGGGACTGCTGGAGGATCACGACCGATGGTTCGCAGCCACCTGGCAGAAGATGCAGGAGGTCCTCGGGCGCTACCCGGATGCCTCCAACACCTGCAACTCCGCCGCCTGGTTCGCGGCGAGGGCGCAGCGCCAGCTTGAGGCGGCGGAGAAGCATCTCAGGCGCTCACTGGAAATGTACCCGCAGCAGTCGGCCTACCTCGACACGATGGCGGAAATCCAGTTTGCCAAGGGCGACCGGAAGTCGGCTCTGGATTGGTCGAAGAAGGCAATCCTGATGTCGCCGGACGACAAGGAGCTGCGCCTCCAACATCAGCACTTCAAATCCGATCCGCTGCCTGCCAAGCGCTGATCCGGAGCTTCTATTGGATTGTTGTTCAGCGGCGGTGGCAGTCCCGATCCCATTCAGGTGGCGGCGACATCGGATGAGATCTAACCACCAATGCCGAGTTGCTGGGCTTCGTGATAGATGTCCTCGCGGTAGATCCGCGAGATCGAACCCGCCGTCATGTCCGGCAGCGCATCGATCATTCTCAGTCCGGAGAGGATCCACGAGGCCTTGTCAATCGTCGGACGGTTGACGCTTTTGCCGTGGAACACATGAAAGGGGCTGCGGATCGTGTGGCCCTGACCGGCATCGAAGCGGTCCGACAGGCTGTTTTCGAGCACTTCCCTGGACGCGCCGGTGTAGCGGTCCATCGCGAGGATTTCCACCAGGTCGCCCTTGAACGCGCTGTCCTGGCAAAGCCCGCAGGCATCGATCAGCGCCGCGACCAGCCCCAGCGCCGCATCCCTGCGCTGCTGGAGGAACCTGCCGGAGAGCAGCAATACCTTTTCCGGATGACCGTGGGAGATTTCCGCGGATGTCACTGGGCACCATCCGCTGCCGTCGAGAACCGAGACCGAATTCCATGGTTCGCCGACGCAGTAGCCGTCGATGTGACCGGCCTTGAGGTGGCGGGGCATGAGGGCAGGGGGCAGGAAGATGATTTCAACATCCTGCTCCGCGGAGAGATGCCGGCGCAGCCAGGAACGCAGCAGGATGTGGTGCGAGGAATATCGGTGGGTCGCGGCAAGGGTGAAGGGACGGTTCTTTTTCCAGCGCATGGCCAGCGCATCGGCGAGGCCTTCGCCCTTGCCGATCTCGGCGCGCTTGAACTCGTTGCTGAGGGTGATCGCGTTGCCGTGAAGGTTGAGCACCAGCGGCACCGCAACCTCGCAACGCAGTTCGGTGAAGCCGAGCCCGAGTGCGACGGCGATGCCCGAAATCGCTTGGGCGGCGTCAAGGTCACCATAGTAAATCCTGTCGCGGACGCTGGCCCAGCCGAGCTCGCGCGACAACTCGACTTGCAGCCCGTGTTTCTCAAACAAACCAGTTTCACAAGCCACCGCGATCGGCGCACAGTCGCTGAGCGGCACAAAACCGAGTTTGACCGGTGTCAGCAGGCTTTGGCGATCGCGGGGCTTGACCATGAGCCCGCGTGATAGCGCGTGGAATGCCAAGCTTCGCGAATTGACGATTTTCCTTGGGCACTTGCCCGATGAAATCGATTCATGCCCGCATTCCGGACAGGCGAGGGCAGGGGGATGGCTCAGCGATTACCGATGAACTGGAGCAGATCGGCCCGCGCTTTCCGAAGGTCGGGCGGATTGAGGTAAAACATGTGCCCGGCGTCGTAGTGGACCGTCGAAATCCGCGCACGGCAGGATTCGGAGAGGTTCAGCAGGTGGTTCAAGGAATGCGCCATGCTTTCCGGCGGTGTCGCCAGATCGCAGTGGCCGCTCATGACCAGTACCTTGAGCTCCGGATTGTCGATCATCGCGTCGTGCAGGCGCTCGCTGACGTTGACCACCGCGTTCTGGCTGTTCCACTTCCACGGGTGCACCTTGCCGGTAAGGATCTCGTACGGCTGCTCTTCCTTGTAGCCGAGTTCGCGGCTGAGGTAGTCGTTCATCGAGGTCGCAAAGGCCCCGAGTGCGAGCGAGTAGGAGGGGTCGTAGGACGGGTAGGGCGAGGCGCTGTCAAGGCTATCCCACGCGACGCGGGAATCGAAACGACCGACGGTTTTGCCCTCCGCACGCAGCAACTCGGCACGGAACTGGCTCGGATCGATTCTCAGCTGGTGTTTTTCCCAAAGCTCGGTCGGTAGCCCCGAAAAGCCCGAGAGGGCGGCGGCAATCCGCTTGCGCTCGTCCGTGCCAAGACGCGCCCCGCGGATCAGCGCCGACGCATAATCGCCGTAAGCGAATTCCGTCGCCTTGGCGACCCACTCGTCGCGCGAACCCTGGATCTTGCCATGGTGCAAGGCGGTGGCGGTGTATGCCGGCAGGAACACGATCGATGACAAGTCGTTGCCCTGGGCGGATTGCAGGGTCCCAAAATCCATCAGGGACGACAGCAGCACGAGGCCGTTGAGATTCATGCCGTGGCGCGACTGCAGGTAACTGGCCAGACCGACGCCACGGATGCCGCCATACGATTCTCCAAGCAGATACTTCGGGGATGCCCAGCGCTGATGCTCGGTGACCCAGCGGCGGATGAATTCGGCGACGGACTCGATGTCTTCGTCGAGACCATGGAATTCTCCGGCCTTGTCCTTGTCTTCCGCACGGCTGAAGCCGGTTGAAACCGGGTCGATGAACACCAGATCACAGGCGTCCAGCACGCTCATCGGGTTGTCCTTGAGCACGGTGGGCGGCTTGGGGGGCTGGGTGCCGTCGCCGGGAATGTCGATGATCCGGGGGCCGAGGATCCCCAAATGCAACCAGACCGCCGAGGATCCCGGACCACCATTGAAGGCAAACATCACCGGACGCTGGGTCTTGTCAGGCACGGACAGACGCTCGTAGGCGACGTAAAACAACTCCGCCGCCACTGCCTTCGGACCCTTTTCAATCCGCAGCTTTCCGGCAGTGACCTGATAATCGACCGCTTTGCCGTCGATCCTGACGCTCGAGCGCTTGATGACCGGTGGCTTGACGGCTTGGGGGCCTTGCTTGGGCTCATCCGGTTTTTTCGGTTCCTCGGCAGCCAACTCCGCGGCGGACAGCAGCGCACAGGACATCAGGGCAAGCAGTGACGGAATCAATGAAGCTCGGAGCATTTCAAACGAAATG
>CBFGOB010000166.1:0-6137 GCA_965650215.1 uncultured bacterium
TGTCCGATCCATTCCACGGCTTTGGCGATCATGCGCGGCTGGTTTTCGACATCCGACACATGTTCGACCACCTTGTCCTGTTCGAGAATGGTGCCGATATTGCGGGCGTGCGTGTAGCCGTAAAAGTAGTCGAAGCCGAGTTGGTTCGGACCCGAGACGATGCGCGTGCCGATCGGAATTCCCTTCTTCTCTGCGGGCTTGCCTTCCCATTCCAATCCGAGATGCCATTTGCCGATGCAGGCGGTGGTGTATCCTTGCTGCTTGAGCAACGATGCCACGGTGAGCCGCGATGTGGGGATGATCGGCGGATCAAAACTCTGCAGCACGCCGAACTGGCCGATACGTGACGGGTAATGGCCGGTCAGCAATCCATACCGCGTGGGGGTGCAGACGGCGGCCGCACTATGCGCGTCGGTGAAACGCATGCCCTCGGTGGCCAGGCGGTCGATGTTCGGTGTCTTCAGCTTGCTCTCCGCGCGGTAGCAGGTCGGTTCGCCATAGCCCATGTCATCGAAGAGCACATACACGATGTTGGGTTTTTCGGCGGCAGCCACTACGAGCGAAGATGCGATCAACAACGAGGCAATCCTTTTCAAGTGGGCGCATGGATTCATGATCATTGAAACGAGACATGCACGGAATCGAGGATCGGCATCGACGGATTCGGGGTGGTGTCCCGGATGCGGAGTTCGAAGGCCAGGCCATGGGCGGCGGGCAATTTTGATAGGTCCATATCCGCAGGGATACGCTGGATCTGCTTCGAGAATCCCGGGATGTGCTGGTAGGCTTCCTTCACAGCCTGCCAATCCGTCCAAGTGTCGATGGCGCCGTCTCCGGTCGTGTCCGCACCGGCGCGGATTTCCACGGATTCCACCCATGGGCCCGGGCTGGTGTAGTCGGCCGAGGTCTGGTTGATGAGGTAGAACTTCCCTTCGGCAAACCCGATGTCGGGGTCGGGATGTCCTTGTCCCAGTTCGCCGCAAAAGGTGAACGGCTTGCCGATGTCGCCGGAGGTGAACCAGCCGATGCGGATCTTGTCGTTCGCCGGATGGTAGTCGCAGAACAGGTAATACTGGCCGCCGATGCTGATGGCCGCCCAATCGCCGAAGGCGTTTTGCTCGGGCTCGTGGATTTCATATTCGCCGATGTTGCTTTTCCAATCGGGATGCTGCTTCCAATGCGGATGCGTGTAAGTGCCTTTGCGACCGGTGGGCTTGGTGCGCTGGTCCACGGCGTGTCCGAGGATCTTGAAATCGCGGATGCCATCCGGGCTCACCGCATGCCCGGCCAAGGGCGAGTCCCAGGAATGCTTGCTGGCATCGATGGGCGACCAATCCTCGTAGATCACATGGAACCTGCCATCGAGGTCGCGAATGAACGTGCAGTCGGATCCATCCGTGGGATTCTTGAAAGCGAGACCCATGTTTTCGCCGGGCATGCCATCGGTGAGGTCGCCGTCGATGTAGAGATGCGGATCCTGATCGTTCGGATAGTCGTAGTAGATGTAGGTCTTGTTCCCCACCTGTTCGGCGGTGGTCACCCAGCGCGATACGCCTTTCGTCACAGGACCATGGTGCACCCAATGCACCATATCCTTGCTCTGCCAGGCGTGATACCCACCGAGACTGGGTTTCAAGCCTCCCGGCGCGTCGTATTGATCGGGAAATGGCGTGGTCATCAGGGGAACATGGTAGCCCTCGAGCTTCGCCGGTTGTGCCTTGAAACCATCGCCATGATCCTGAATCCCGGGTTGCCGCACCTTTCCCTTGTTGCTGCGGTATAAACCGAAGAGCCAGTAATCGCCGGGCCCCTTGACCAGAAACACCGGTGCGTCATCCAGATTCGTCGGGCCTACTTTTCCGGCCGGCTCCCAATTCCGCCACTCGGGCGACTGTGTCAGCGTGATCTTGCCGGGTTTTCGCGCGCCATCGAATTTGCGCACGACACTGCGGAAGAACGCTTGCTCTCCGGTGGGCACGGCCATGCCATTCCGGAACGCCAGATGTTCGCTGTGCGCGGCGGCCGCCGTCCATTCCGCATCGCTATCAATCAACCATCCGTCCACAGGTTCGGCGGCGATTGATAGAAGCGGGCAGCATGCGGCAATCAGAAAGCTGGTTTTGAACCTAGGTTGTTGCGTCATCATGGGGCTGCTTTTTCAGGGAGCGCTGTAGTAACACTTGTTGGGCTGGAGAGAAGGTTGGGAATTCGTGGAAACACGTCCGGAATTACGGGTCGATGAGACGTGGCGAGGTGAGGAGATGGACCGGTCCGTGGAGTCCGGAAGGAAGCAGTTTCAGGTTCTTCTTCTCGCCATTGGGTTTGAAGGCCTCATAGACGCGGAGGTTGGTGTGGGTGCGGCGTTGTTCCTTCGGCAGCAAGCCATCGCCGATCAGGCGGTTCGGCCAGCAATTGACCACTTCGATCTCCAGTTCGTTTTCCCCCGCTTGCAAGGCATCCCCGAGTTTCACCCGCCATGGCGCACACCACGCGACGCCGAGATCGCGGCCGTTCAGCCACACCTTTGCCGACACGCTGACCTTTCCGAGATCGAGATGGTAAATCTTGTCCGCGGCGGGTTTTTCCTTCACCTCGAAGGTCTTGCGATAGCGTGCGGTGCCGCTGAAATGACGGATGGCGGGTTCGGGCCGCTGGCTCCAGTCGTCGAGATTCGCGAAAACGAATTCACCCCCGGCCTGCTTTTCGTCCAAGCCCTCGACGGGGTAGAACCATTCTCGGTCGAATCGAACGGTCCATGGACCGGTGATTTCCTGCACGGGTGCATAGGTGCGGATGTTGCTTCCCGCAGGTTTGGATGCCGGCTTGCGAAACACCACGAAGCCTGACTCATGCGGGCCGAAGCGCAGCGGCACTTTCGTCCGGCCCACCTCACTGCGGAACTCCGGCAGGTCCCGTTGTTCGCCAGTGACCGGATCCCACCACTCCGGTTGTTTCCCGCTCTGGCGGAATGCCAGCGTCACGTCTTCGGTCCGGTCGTTGCGGTTGCAGACGAAATACAGGTCCGCATCGGCGGTCTGGCGGTGGATGAAATCGATGAAGGCATCGGCATTCCCCTCGACCTCGAAGTCCGGAGGCACGCCGTCCGAAGTCAGGATCTCGCGGAGGCTACGCCCCTGCACCACGCGCCCCGCACCGACCTTGCGCTCGCGGATGGTCACGCCATCGATGTCGCCCCATAGCTCGGCGGCCACGCTGCGTACGACCTCATCGCACTTTGGATAGTCGCGCAGGCCAGGATCGGAAACCGGACGCAGGCCCACCACGCTGGCACCTGCTTTCACAAGTTCCGCGATCTTCCTTGCCACCGGCGCGGGCATCCGCGTTTCCTCCGGCAACACCAAGAGTCGGTAGCTCATCCCGTCGGGCAACATGATGTTCCCGTCCTTCACCGAAAGGCGGGTCAACAACACCTCCTCGTTGCAGACATCGTAGTCATATCCCTTGCCGAGGGCGGGATCCACGCGCTTGACCGGAACGAGGTTCGGCGCCCAGTCGCCGTTGTAGTAAAGCACATCCGCCACGAAGAGTCCGCTTTGCAGCAGCGCCTGGCAACGGTTCACGTAATCGAGCCAGGGTTTGGCGGCTTGATCCCACCATGTCACATTCGGTGTGAAATGCGTGCCGGCTCCGTAGGCATAGCCCGGCTTTCCGTCCTGCGGACGCTGGGCGGTCATGGTGTGAAAGACGAAGTCATTGATACCCTCGCAGAACGCACGGTCGCCGATCGGCTTCATGAGTCCGGGGTAGGCCGACCAATGCACGCTGATGTCGCCCGTGTTGCCGGACGAGGTGAAGGCCTCCGCCGAGGCCGTCCTGCGGCCGTAGATGTGCGCGGCGGACGCCGTCATTTTCCCCACCTGGTTCTGGCCATCCCGGGTGAATCCGTTGCGCCAGAACTCCCCTTGGGGGAAATGCACGCGTCCGAGGTTTTTCAACCCGTCCATGCACAGCGTCGACGACCAACTCGGTCCGGCGGATTCGGCGCGGATGAGCATGCCGTGTTCGGCCGCCAGTTCGCCGAAGCGTCCGTAGTGCTCATCCGCCATGCAATCGGCGATGGTCTTGCGGTAATCGTGGAGGAACCGTTCGGAGATCTCAGCGCTGCCGACGAGGTATCCGCGCAGGACGGGAAGATACGGCGTCATGTCGTAGCCGCGGTATTTCCGGAAATGCTCCGGCATCCTTGCCGTCCAGTTCGGAAATCCGGCCTCGAAGCTGTCCTCGCAGAATGCCCGCAGTGTTTTGCCTGTGTGGCGGCCGGCAAATTCGATCATTTTCCTGCCGGTGTGTTGGAAGATCTGCTCCACGCCGGCACGATCGAGGAAATCGTTTTCCAATCCCTCCTTGCCGGGAATCGGCACCACCATTTTCGCTCCGGTCATGCGGTGGCCGGTGCGCACGACCACCCAAGTACCGGCGGGCACATCCCAGTCGAGGCCGCCTCCGGCATCGAGTTTGTCGGTTAGATCGATGACATCGCCCGCCGGGATGGCCACATCCCCGGGTGCGTTTCTCCACGGCTGGCGCGGGTCGCCCATCACCTTTTCCGCAGGCACCCAGACGTCGCCATCGGTGCGCGCGCTCTTGGCCCAGAAGTCGCCACGCTGGTTCTTCCCCTCCCCTTCCGCCGCCTCCGGAAGGCGGAATGCCACCACCGAGCTGTCGCGGTAATCGGCATTCTCCATCGGCACCTGCAACTGCTGTTTCACGCCGAACTGCGGTTTGTCGAAATACCCGTCATTGACGTCCGGCAGTGGCAGCTTGCCGCGGAATTCCACCGGCCCTTTCACGGTCGTCTCGGACTGCAGGAACCATCGGCTCGCCTTGTCCGGCGTGATCCACGGTCCGCCCATGTTCCAACCGGGTGCCATGTTCACGTCCACCTTGATGTCGAGCCGCTCGGCCTCGTTGAGGGCATGGACGAACAACTCTCCCCATTCTTCGGAGAGAAATTCCGGGCCGGACGGGATCGGGCCAGCCCCCCAGTTTCCCGAGCACACCAGCAACACCGCACCGGCGCCCTTGGCGCGGAACTCCTCGAGATCCCTCGTGATCGAGGCCTTGTCGACGTTGTTGTAAAGCCACCACCAGTAGCCGGATGGCTTCGCGTCCTGCGGCGGATTCCGGAAACGCGCGGATACATCCGTGCGGTCCGGCGCCGGATCTCCGTGCAAGGCGGCGGCAGCGAGCAGGCTGATGCAACTCGTGATGCAAAGGGACGTGGCGTGGTGTCTCATGGGTTCAAGGTCTAGGCGGCTGTCTCATGAATCATGGATAAAGAAGACAACCTCAGGTGAACATGAATAAACGCAGATGAAGAACCCGGATCATAACCGGATGTGTTGAAAACCAAGCTTTTCAACACTCTTTCATCTGCGTGTATCCTGTTCATCCGTGGTTACATGTTCTTCCCGTTTCGCTGACGGGATTTTCAGGCAGTCTCCAGGGCTTTAGCGATCGCATATGGCGGCATTGGGTTAGGCGCAGATTCCGCAGTTCCGCTTGTAGCAATTCAATACGGGCCGACTGAAATTCGCGCTCCGAAAGCCGTGGGGCGGAGTGGATGGTATCGCCTTTGGCTAAGTCGGGGATATTGTTAGGCTGTGTCTCCGCGGCGAGGGAAATGCAGAGGGCTCAGGTTGCGGCAAGAATGATGAATTTCAGCGGATTCATGGGTGAGAGGCACTCAGACAATGTAGTATTCCTTCCACCCGTCGCGGACAGGGCCACCGTCGAGCAGGGCATTCGCTTCGTCGTCGTTGCGGAAACGTTTGGTGGTGGGATCGAAGTCGAGTGAGCGGTTCAGGCGTTGGGCGATGGCGCCGAGGATGAGGACCTGGGTGAGTGGCGCGCCTTTGGAAAATGGGGAATTGCAGGTGGCATTCCCCAGGCAGGCCTGGATGAAGTTGCTCATATGATCGTGCTTCGGCGCTTGTGCTTGCAGGCTTTCGCGGAAGTCGCTCATTTTGGCGCGGGGGAGCAGACGCGAGGCGGCTCCATGGGATCCGCGCTCGATGAGGTAGTCGCGTTGCTTGCGGTGAAGCAAGGAACCCGCACCGGAGATCTTCGGCATGACGGGTTGGCCGCTTGGGTCCTTGTCCCAGTAGATCTCCTCC
>CBFGOB010000167.1:0-6110 GCA_965650215.1 uncultured bacterium
GCCCCACCCGCTCTTGCGCCTGGTCACGGTTCGGCGGCATGGCTTCCCATTGCAGGAGATAACGCCGCCCGGAGTCAGCGGCCACCCCCTCATCCCTGGCACGCATGATCTGCATGGCTGCCACACCGCCCTGACGCCGCTCGAGCGACTTCGGCAACCCGGGCCTGACGGCCACCTTTTCTGCCAAGGGTTCGAGCGTGATCTCATCGAGCTGGAATTCACCAACCCCGTAATCCCGGTGCCGGTAGGACAGCCGCAGCACGCCCTCGGCCACCCGGTCAAAGTCGCGAATCCCGATCCCGATGAATCCCATCGATCCGTTCCCCGAAAAAAGGACCGGCTTCTCCCACGTGCTCACTTGTCGCCGCCGCCACTCGCCATCTTCGAAACGCGTGATGTAGAGCTGCATGTTTCCAGCGGCGTCGGATTTGTGATAGGCGATCATCGGCCTCTGCCGCGCATCGAAGCGCAGCCGGAAGCCTCCATTGATGATCCCTCCGCCGCTGGGAACCGGATCCACCCACAGGTTCTTCTGATCCAGGGTGATCGGCAGATCGACCTGTTTCCCGCCTGCCGATTCCCAGCGCTTCAGGTCGCTGCTGCGCGCGTAGGACAGATGATGGTTCGTCGCACAATCCGGCGTATCGCGCCAGACCCATGCCATGTGATAGCGTCCGTCCGGCCCGAGTGACGGCGTGCTCGCATAGGCGTTGGTCTCCCCCTTGCCATCCAGCAACGGCCGATCGAGAAAACGCGACCACCTGAGCGTCGACGGGTCATACTGGTTGTAGATCTGGATGCCGTTGCCCGAACCGCCGTGACGGTAGGTAAAGATCAGACGGCCGTCACCACCCTTGAGGAACTTCGGATAGGTCACCCGTTGTTCGAGCGTACCCACCATGTCCACCGCCTCCAGGGAGGCGATGTCGCCAGCCACCCGGGTGCGGAAATACACCAAGGGTACCGCATGCATGTTGCCGGAAACGTGCAGATGACCATCGGCATCCACCGCCATCGTCACATAGTTGTGGGAATCCCAAGCGACCTCACTCGGCAGAACCTGATAGCGCCACTCGTCGCTGACGATGGCACGCGAGGCCACGGTCATCCGCCGCTGCGCGTCGTAATACGCGACGTATTGGCGCTCGCCCGCGCTCAGCAGGCAGAATCCCACCGGAAAATCCGCGACCACTTCTCCGATCGTCCAGGACCGCACGAGCCGGCACTGCGCTTCCACCCCGGCCACGGCAACACACGGAAGGATCGCCATCAGGCACACAGAATACCAGGCGATGATCACACGCATGGGCCAAGAACGTGGCCGCGCGCTCGAATCTATCCTACCCCGATGCCGCGGCTCAGGATTTCCACCCTCCGCCCAGCGCCTTGCACAGCTGAGCGACCCCGATCCGCTGTTGGGCTTCGCATTCCGCCACTTGCAACTCCAGGGCCAGCACGCTGCGCTCGGCATCGGCGAGTTCGAGGCCGCTCATCAAGCCCTTGGATTGACGCTCGCGCACCGCATCCCGCGCCACGCGCGCCTGGGCTAGCGCGGCATCGAGCGCCTGACGCGAACGGCCGAGGCTCTTCAAGTCCAACAAGGCATCCTCGACTTCACGCAGGGCCACCAGCAACACGTTCCGGTATTCCGCAAGCGCCTCGTCACGCCGCGCCACCGCAGCCGTCCATGCGGCACGGTTCGCTCCACCGCGAAACACCGGTGCGGCCACACCGGCACCGAGCGAGAAAATCCGGTTCTGCCACTGGAGGAAGCGGCCGGGATCGATCGATTCGTAGCCACCCGACGCCAGCAGGCTGAAGCTTGGATAGAATGCCGCCTCGGCGACACCGATGCGGGCGTTCGCCGCGCGCAGGGTTTGCATCGCGGCGCGCACATCCGGCCGGCGGTTCAGGACCTCGATGCTGAGACCGGCCTCGATGACCGGCAGACGCCGCCAAGAACCCTGCCGCGCCGGGCCGGAAAAATCCGCCGGTGCCTCGCCGCAAAGCACGGCCAGCGCATGACCGGCCGCACCACGCTGGCGCTCGACCATTGCCAGGTCATGACGTGCCAACTCGAGCTCGGCGCGCGCGCTGGACGCCCCCAGCTCGTCGAGCAAGCCCGCCTTCAACTGCTCATCCTCCATCTCGACGGTCGCCTTGCGGCTCTCGACCGTGCGACGCAGGGCATCCGACTGCAGGCCCAGGCCGCGCAGCAAAAAATACTGGCGCACCACCTCCGCCGCGACGCCGAGGCGCTGCGCGTCATGCAAGGCCTCGAGTGCCGCCGCATCCGCCTGCGCCGCCTCAAGGGCCCGGCGGTTTTTTCCCCACAGATCGAGCTCATACGCCAGCTCCAACGCACCCTGGTAGCGGTCGCGCTCGAGCGGCACACTCAACCCCGCAGGCAACTGCGCGCCGATCGCATCCTGCGAATACCGCTGGCTCATCGCGCTGCCCCTCAGGTCCAGCAGCGGAAACATCCGTGCCCGGTCGACGCCAACCAATGCCCTCGAGGTTCTGACCCGAGCGGCCGACGCTTCCAGGGTGGGATTGGCCTTCAGCGCTCGGTCGACCAGCCCGGTCAATTCCCGGTCGCCATAAAGACGCCACCAATCGTCCGGCAGCAGCACCCCGGCCTTCGCCTCCGCCTGCCTCCAGGAGGAGGAACCGGAAAACAAGGGCAGCTGGAAATCCGGGCCCACCTCGCAACCGGCAACAACCATGACAGCAACAGGCAGGAGTCGGTGGATCTTCATGGACGGGATGCTAACGCTTATTGAGCCGGAGCGCGATACGGATGATCGAAGGCCACCCGCCTTAGCGGAATCAGGCGGCCTCCGTCGAAGCCCTTGACCTCGTTGGGAGAAATCCCGTCTTCCCAGAGCATGGCACCTTGGACGATGCGGACCCGCTGCGGCTGTGGCGAAATGCCGACCACCTCAAGCAGGCGGCCATCGAGATCGGTGACCACCCGGCAACCGAGCGCGCTTTCAAAGACGGGCTTGCCATCCACCATCGCCATCAAAGCGCCGTCCCTCGCCTTGAGCTCGAAGCGGCGACCACCCCACTGCCGCATCGCGGCAAACGCTTCACCCTCCAGATCGAGCCCCGACCACCAGACCCGGCCGTGCTCGACGTCGACATGGATGCCATGCATCCGCGCCACGTATTCCTGCATCGCCAGAATCATCGGCCCGTAACCGTCCTTGCCCGCCATCGCCTCGCCGGTCACCGGATCGAGCTGCTGGGTGAAACGGCATCCGTTGCGGATCAGGATCGGAAACAGCTTCGCGCCAATCAGCGAAAGCTCCGCCACATGACCGTAGTTTTCCAAAGCCCCGATCGCCCGCTGGTACGTCAGCCCCTGCGGCTGCCCGCTCCAATTGTTGTTCGGGTGGCTAAAGAACATCGGATCGTTCTTGGCAATCGATGCCAGCGGCACCTCGCCCCAGAACTCGTCGGGGTTGAGCAGGTGATGCCTGATGAACGCATCCGCCATCTCCTGGGTGAAGCTGCCGAACCACATGCAGCGCAGGTTGTTGTGGATCAGGTCGTCCAGCGGCCGCCCGTGGCGGTCGAGGTCGAAGCAGGCATGCCGCCCGGGATTCCACAGCTTGGCGATGATCCGCCGCCGCACCTCTTCCGCCGCCTGCTCCCAATGCCCGGCTTCGCCATTGCCCAGTTCCTCCGAGATCCGCGCCAGCACCGCGCGGCCGCTGTAGCTGTAGGACATCACATCCATCGATTGGAATGGCACCCGCGCGTCCTCCGCAAGCTTCGGCAGGGCCGGATCATCCGTGCCCGGAGCCTTTTCGTAAGGCCAGCTGTCCTTCGCCCCGCGACGGTAATACCGCATGCTCGCATCCTCGCCGGTATCCCAGACGCACCAGGATTCCAGCAAACCGTCACCATTCGAATCGCGGGTCCGCCACAGGTAGGCATCATGGGCTTTCAAGGCTGCGTAAAGGTCCTGAAGATACGCCCGGTCCTTGCCGATCCAGAAATACATCCGCCATGCCGGATCCGGAAAACAATAGCCCTGGAACATCTCATGGTCGGCCACCAGCTTCCACTCGGGCACCGGCACATAGCCCGGCGGAAAACCTTTCCGGTCCCAGGCATGCTCGGCAATCCGGGACCAGGGCACCACCATGCCCGGCAGCCGCCCATCCGCCCGCTGGGCCAGCATGAAGACGACCTGGTTGTTCAACGCCAACTGCAGGTTCGCCTTGGCATGCATCTCTCCGCCCATCGGCTGCGTTTCCAGCCAGGCATTGCCGTATCCGCCGCCCTCGACCAAAATCGGAAAGCCCTCGCCGAAGTCGGTCACGTTCATCGCCAGCTTCTCGCCCCCCGCCCGGTACAGGCGCTGCATCCCGGGGTGGCTGGTCTCAAAATGCTCCGCCGTGATTCCATCAACCCGGTGCCGCGATGGCCCGGCGCACAGACCGCCGGCCCACAGCATCGTGAACCCCACCAGCGGCCATTTCATGAAACGCGCAACCATGACCCCGCCATCCTCGCCGACCATCCACGGACTGTCCACCAACAATCACATCGAAACCCCGCAGCCGCCAGAGCCGGAATTTTCGATTCGATCCCGGAGACATCCGCGCTATGATCCGTCCATGCAACCGCTCCGGTCATGGCTGCGCTCCCACGAAACCGGCGAGGCCTTCTCCCACTGCATCCACTGCCGCATGCCGCTGTTGGAACTCGACGAAGCCTGGCTGGTCAACAAGGAATTCCACCACAACGAATGCACCTTGGAATATGCGATCTGCCAGAGCTGCCGGAACACGGTCAGCAACCAACTGTCGGAGGAATCGAAGCAAGCGGTGCGCGACTTCCTCGAACACGAAATCCCCTGGGAACAACGCATCGCCGAATTCCTCCGCCACCCGGATCCCGCCTGGCGGCTCGAACACTGCATCGCCTGCGAAGCCCCTCGCGAAAGCTGCCAGGGCTATTCGGTCTCGATCCAGCTCGACGCCTCAGGTGAACCGGTGCTCGGAGCGCTGCCGCTGATGATGTGCGAGCACTGCACCGAGCGGATCAGCCAACGGCTCTCGGCCGCCAGTCGCGACGCCTGGGACCGCTTCCTGCGCGACCACTTCGACTGCCCGCCTCAGCTTTCCGGACTTCCGGGTTTGCTCTGACGCGGTTTGCCGGCACCCGCCGCAAAGGCTTCCTCAAAGGCCGCAACGATCCTCTCGAAGGGTTCAGTGCCGCAGGAAACGCGCAACAGATGGGTCGGCACCCCGCAGGCCTCGGTCCACTCGGTCTCATCGTAATGCGCCAGCATCACATAGGGGCAAACCAAGGTGAAATTCGTCCCAAAGCTAGGCCCCTTGCACAAACGCAGGGCATCATAGAATTTCGGTGTTTTCTTCGGAGCCTTGAGCACGAAGGACAGCAAGCCGCCATAGCCACCCTGCTCGCGCCTGACCGCATCGTAATGCTCACGCTGGTTCAGAGAAGGGTGCCAGACCTGTGCCACCGCCGGATGCCCGGCAAGCCAGGCCGCCAGTTGTTCGCCGCTGGCATTCACCACCTTCATCCGCTTGGCGTAATCCTTGAGATTGGACAACAGCACCTCGGCATCGCCGATGTAAAGCGGCGCGGTCTCGGCAGCATCCACCCGCAGCGACTCGCGCAGCTGCTCCGCAAAACGCGAACCGGCCTTGAGGGCCACCATCCCGGCCATCACGTCACCCGCCCCGGACACCCACTTGGTCAGGCTGCCGGTCACCACATCCGCATAGCGCAGGGCATCGACATTGTACGGTCCGCTGGCGGAATCATCGACAATCAGCGGCGTCCCGCTCTGCTCGCAGGCTTCCGAAACGCGCTTGAGATCCACCGTGCGCAGCAAGGGATTGCTCGGCACCTCGGTGAACACCCCGGCAAACTCACCCTGGCGGATGCGCATCAGCGCCTCGTCGAACGATTCGCCTTCGGCCTCGTTGAGATACACGACCCCCGGCCCGAAGTGCTCCTGGACCTTGAGACAGTCGACATAGGGAAATTCCAGCTGCAGGGTTTTGCGGCCCTCGATGACCCCGGGAAGGGCCCTGAGGACCGCGGTCACCGCCGCCATCCCCGAG
>CBFGOB010000168.1:0-6091 GCA_965650215.1 uncultured bacterium
GACGCGGCGGCGGGGCCCACGCAGGCGGGAGGCAAGGAGGCGGCGAATGAGGCATCCAAGGACGCGGGTGCGTCCGTTCCGGCGGCTCCCGCTGCCGAGTCGGTGACGGTCGAGGATCCCCTGAGCAACGAGCAGAAGGAGATTGCCGACGCGGCCATCGCCAAGCCGGTGAGCGCCGAGTTGGTGCAGGTCTACGGCTGGCGCGAAAACGTCGTCATCCAGGGGGTTCCGGGCCAGCTCACGGCCAAGCTGGATACCGGTGCCAGGACGAGTTCGATCCACGCGGAAAACAAGGAGCTCTTCGAGCGCGACGGCAAAAAATGGGTGCGCTTCGTGGTGACCGACCCGACGGTCAAGGGCGGCCCGCGCACGCGGATCGAAGCTCCTCTGGTGCGTGTGGCCCTGATCAAGGAACCCGGCGGGGAATCGATGGCGCGTGAGGTGGTGAAGCTCGGTTTCAAGATCGGTGATCGCGCCTTCAAGGCGGAGTTCACCCTCAACAACCGCAGCAACATGCTGGCTCCCGTCCTGATCGGCAGGACGCTGATCCGCGACCTCGGCATGGTGGATGTCCGGAGGGCTTACATCGCTGATCAGAAAATCTTCCGCTGAGCGCCCAAGGGCCAGCCGCAAACCATGAGTGCGAGAATCATACTGGCTTTGGTCGTCTGGCTCCTTGTGGTGTTGGGCGGCGGTGTGGCGGCTTACAAGAACCTGGCGCTCGGCGTGCCCTTCTGGCGCGGCGAGCAGGTGCATGACTGGCAGATCGAGGCCAAGGTCAGTTTTTACGCCGACGGCAAGCGGGTGAGCGCAAGGTTGAGCCTGCCGGGGACGATCGATGACGAGGCTGTGATGGACTCCGGTTCCCTCGGCTATCACTTTTTTGTGCAGAAGGAATCCGGCAGGTCGACGGCGGTGTGGTCGGCGAAGAACAAGGACGGCGCCCAGTCGCTGTATTTCCGGATCCGTGTGCCGGAATCCAAGGCGGGGACGACCGGGCCGGTGCCGGCGGAGGGCGTGCAAGCGGAGATGATGGGGTTCTCGGGTGCCCTGGCACCTGCGGCCGAAAGCCTGATCCAGCGGGCCCAGACGGATGCCGCGCATGCGGACGATTTGGTGGTGTCGCTGTTCAGGGTGATCTATCAGGAGCAGGGGCCGCAGGAACTCATGCTGCTCAAGCGTGCCTACGAGAAGGAGCACAAGCAGCAGAGTCTGCTGATGCTCGGCATCGACCTGCTCAATTCCGCCGGTGTCCCCGCGCGGCTGGCATACGGGGTGCAGCTCAAGATGAACCTCGGCGTCCAGCGGCCGCTGGCCCTCGTCGAGTATCATGACGGCTTCGCGTGGAAGATCCGCGACCCGCAGGACCCGACGAGCGTGCCCGACGAGCGCAGCTTGTTCGTCTGGCACCGGGGCGGAGGTCCGCTGCTCGAGGTGGGTGGTGGTGCCGAGAATTCCACGGTTGTGTTCACGGTCAACCGCGAGCGGGTCTCGCAGGCGAGCCTTACGGATTTGAAGGATTCGCCGTTTCTGGTCTCCACCATTCTCGGGCTGCCGATGGCCGAGCGGGCGGTGTTCCGCTACCTGGTGCTGATTCCCCTCGGGGCCTTCGTGGTGGTGTTGATGCGCAACCTCATTGGCGTGCCGACGTTGGGAACCTTCATGCCGGTGCTGATCGCGCTCGCGCTGCTGGAGATTCCGTTAGGGAGGGGATTGATCATGTTCACGATCCTGATCGCCGTGGGCCTGTGGTTCCGCTTCCTGCTCTCGCGGCTCAACCTGCTGGTGGTGCCCCGGGTGGCGGCCTGTGTCGTGATCGTGACGATGTTGATGATGCTGATGAGCGTGATCGCCTACCGCCTGGGCATCGGCGGGGGCGTCCAGATCACGTTGTTTCCGATGATCATCCTGGCTTGGACGATCGAGCGCATGTCCCTGATCTGGGAGGAGGAGGGCAAGCGCAACGCCTTGATCCAGGTCATCGGCTCGCTGGTGGTGTCGGTGCTCGCCTTCCTGTTCATGAAGGGCGGGCAGATCCAGTACTGGGCGTTTTATTTCCCGGAGCTGCTGCTGGTATTGCTCGCCGGCATCCTGATGATCGGCCGCTACACCGGATACCGTCTCTCGGAGCTCATCCGCTTCAAGAATTTTCCTGAAGACTGAACCCGCCGCCAGCCATCCATGAGTCATCACGAGTCCAGTCGCAAATGGTGGCACCGGTGGTTTCGCACGCCCGCCGAGCTCAAGCGGCTGGGCGTGGTGGGGATCAACATGCGCAATGCCCGCTATCTGCTGCCGAACAATCCACGACGCCTCTACGGGTTGGTCGATGACAAGCTCCAGACCAAGGCGCTTGCCGCGCAGCACGGGCTTTCGGTCCCGAAGACCTACGGCGTGATTGCCAATCCGGGGGAGACGGCCGGGGTGATCGAGATGCTCGAGGGGATCGATTCCTTTGTCATCAAGCCGGCCCGCGGGTCGGGCGGCAAGGGGGTGCTGGTGATCGACGGCCGCAAGGACGGGTGTTTTTTGAAACCGAGCGGGGTCGCCCTGAGCGTCAGTGACCTGAAGTATCACATCTCCAACATCCTTGCCGGGCTGTTCAGCTTGGGTGGCAACCGGGATTGTGCCCTGATCGAATACCGGGTCCGTCCGACCGAGCAGCTGACGCGCATCAGTTACCAAGGAGCACCGGACATCCGGATGGTGATGCTTCACGGTTACCCGGTGATGGCGATGCTGCGGGCGGCGACCAAGGAATCGGACGGACGTGCGAACCTGCATCAGGGGGCCCTCGGGATTGGCATCGATCTGCTGAGCGGCAGGACCGTCCGCGCGGTGCACCACGGGCATCCGGTCACCCGCCATCCCGATGTGGATGTTGATCTGATCGGCCTGCAGCTGCCGAATTGGGGCAAGATTCTCGAGATTGCGGTGACTTGCCAGGAGATGACCGGTTTGGGGTATTTGGGAGTCGACATGATGATCGACCGGGAACTCGGGCCGCTCATGATCGAGGTCAATGCCCGGCCCGGCCTGGCCATCCAGATGGCCAACGGGGTGGGGCTTCTGCGGCGTCTCGAGCCGGTGGTGAAGCAGCACCAGCAGCACCCCCAGGTCTCGCGGGCGGGAAAAATCGAGTTTTCGATGCGGGTCTTCGGCGCGCGATTTCAGCCAAAACCCGTTCTCGACAGCGCCGGTTCCGAGGCCTAGCGTGTCGCTTCCTATGATACGCAAACTGATTATCGGCACCCTTGCAGTGAGCATGGCGGCCATCACCACGTCCCATGCCCAGCCGAGTGCTGAGCAGAAAAAAGAAGCTCCAGCCGCACCGGCCGCCCCAGCGATGGAGCCTGCCGAAGTCAAGGCCGGCTCATCCTATGCCCTCGGTTTTCGCGCCGGCTCCGAATTCGGCCAGCAGTTCAGCCGCTTCGGCCTGACGGTTGCCGACATTGACAACGAATCGTTCATGAAGGGTTTCCTGTCCGCATTCGCCGGCAAGGCTCCCGAGGTTGCCGAGGAGAAGATCCAGGCTGCGATGCAAGCATTCGGCGACCAGCTGCAGGTGCGCGAGAAGAAGATCGCCGACACGAACCTTGCCGAAGGCAAGAAGTTCCTCGAAGCCAATGCCAAGCGCAAGGAAGTGACCACCACCACCAGCGGCCTTCAATACGAGGTGATCGCGAAGGGCGGCGACCAGAAATACGTCGCCCCCAAGGAGGGTGAGAAAGGCGAGAAGCAGTTCCAGGTCCGTTACAAGGGGACGCTCATCGACGGGACCGAGTTCGACGCTTCTCCGGAAGGTCAGACGGTGCCGATGACCCTGCAGGTCGTTCCCGGATTCCAGGAAGCCCTGACATCGATGCCGGTCGGTGCGAAGTGGAAGCTCTATCTGCCTTCCGACCTTGCCTACGGTGCCGAGCGCCGCAGCGCGGATATCGGACCGAACAGCGTGCTGGTGTTCGAGCTTGAACTCGTCGGTATCGAGGATGCGCCTGCGCAACAGGGCGGTTTCCCGTTCCCGATGCCACAGGGTCAATAACCCTCACGCATTTCCATTCATCGCCGCCGGAGGAATCATTCTCCGGCGGCTTTTTTTGTGCCTATTGATGCAGGTCCGGGGCGAATCCGTAGTCCTAGGATGCTCATTTTTCCTTCGCTTCGAACTCCGCTTTGGCGGCGACCCGGCATTCGGCGACGAAGTGGTTGCACGCCTCGCGGCAGAGCAGGGGAATGGCTTGTTCTGCCGGGGTTCCGCCGACGATGCCGTTGAAGCGGCTTGCCTCGCTGTCCTCAAGGGGGGTCTTGGCGTCGATCTGCCATAAGATGCGCTTGGCGCATTGGTGGGCAGGGCCGCAGATTTTCCGGACCAAGGCCTGGGCGCCGGCGTCGCTGATCGTGCGGGCATAGCGGTACATGCCCGTCTGGCGGTCGAGCTTGTCGCGGAGGTGCTGGACTTCGAGTTTGCCCGACTGATTTGCCAGATGCAGCGCAACGGCAGCCGGATAAAACAAATCGAGCGCCTGGCGCAGTGATTCCTCGTCCTGCAACGCCATCACCCATCCGCGTTTGAGGTTCGTTTGTCCCTTGGTGAACCGATAGGTTCCGTCTTCGGCGTATGTGCAGATGTCGCGCGCGGCGTCCGGCGAGTGGTGGACGTCGAGCCCGCCGAAGGCCGGTTGGGTGGCGAGTTCCTCGTCGGCATGATGGCAAAGGGCGTAGGGATAACCGTTGCAATCCTCGAGGATCTCGATTTGACCGATGCGACGGGTGCCGTGGCGGATCAGGTTGCGCAATTCAAGGGCGATCGACATGAGCGGGCTGGGGTGGAGGGGTTCAGGCGGTGGCCGCGGCGGCCAGGTGGCGGCTGTCGAAATCGGCAACCTGGTCGAGGATGACGTCGGCCATCAGCCGTTCGGTGCCGATCGCGGAGGTGTAATAGAGGGTTTTGCCGCGCAGGTAGTGGGGGTTCTGGCGGAAGGCATCGCGTTGGCTGGCGGCCGGGCCGACCTCGTCCTCGATGCCGAGCAGGACGGGGATGTCCTGGAACGAGTGGAGTCCGTCGGAGATGAAGAACGGCACCACGATGACATTCGGCGTCGGGGCCAGTTCGTCCCATTTCGCGATGAAGGGTTGTTCCTCCATGTAGGCGTCGAGTACGGCGGCGTAGCCGGCGTCCGATTTGGCGATGAGCTCGACCTGATCGCGGATCGCCTTGGTTGAGTTCGCATTCAGCCCGGTACCGTGGCCGGTGATGATGAGGGTGGTCGCCTCAGGCTCGGCCTCCGGCGCGACTTCCTTCGCGCGGTGCAGGAGGAGGGTGGTCATGTGCGGGTGAATGCCGACCGGCAGGCAGTAATGCACGGTTTTGCCGTGCACCCGGGTGCTGGGGCCTGTCAGCTCGAGCTCGCGTGGAATCACGTCCTGGGTGAAATAGCCTTCGCTGATGAAATCGGGGACGACATACACCTCTTCGGCGTCGATCATGTAGAGCGCCTCGCGCATCGACGGTTCCTCTTTCCAGAAGCAGCAGTGGACCTCCTTGAAGAGCTTGCGGCTGCGGATTTCGTCGGCGTGATCGAAGTAGGGCGTCGACGAATCCGGGTTTTCCGTGGATCCGTGGCCGACGATCAGCAGGGCACAATGGGGTTTGGGCGCAATCGACATGGGGCGAAGTTGGCGAGGCTTCCGAGGAAAGCAAGGGAAAGGAGATTGGGAGATGGAAGCGGCGCTTGATGACTGTCGCAAGACGGCCGGGTATCCAGCGGCGGTCATAGGCCGCCGCTACAGTTGCGAACCCCGCCTTCCGAAAACAGTTCATCCGGAGCTCTCGTTGAGAAGCTCCGGATGAAAAGTGGATCCGGTTGGCTTACTGCTTCGACTTGTCGAAGGCGGCGTCGAAGGCGACACCGCTGCCCGGGAAGTCGAGGCTGCGGACGAAGCAGGCGGCTTCGGTTGCGCCGTGGATGCGGTCCATGCGGATGTCCTCCCATTCGACCGAAAGCGGGCCATGGTAGCCGATGTCGTTGAGTGCGACGATGATGTCCTCGAACTCGACATCGCCGCGACCCGGCGAGCGGAAGTCCCAGTA
>CBFGOB010000169.1:0-6017 GCA_965650215.1 uncultured bacterium
TCGCCGTGCTCGGGCTGGTGGTGGTCAAGGCGCTTGCCGAAAGCCCGTGGGGGCTTTTCACCATCGCCGCCACCATCCCGCTGGCGATGATGATGGGAGTGCTGCTGAAATCCGGCGCGATGCGCGTGACGGGGGTGTCGATCCTCGGAGTCATCGGGCTCATGCTTGCGGTGGTCGGTGGCAAATTCCTGCCGCCATCGTGGAACCAGGCGCTGACCCTCGACGCGCCGACCCTGGCGTGGATCCTGATGATCTACGGTTTTGCGGCCGCCGTCCTGCCGGTGTGGCTGCTGCTTGCGCCGCGCGATTACCTGAGCACCTTCATGAAGCTCGGCACGGTGGCGCTGCTGGGCGTGTTCATCGTGATCGCGATGCCGCCGCTGCACATGCCGGCGATCACGCCCTTTGTCGATGGCAGCGGCTTCGTCGTGCCCGGTCCGGTGTTTCCCTTTGTCTGCATCACCATCGCCTGTGGCGCGATCAGCGGTTTCCACGCGCTGATCTCCTCCGGCACCACGCCAAAGTTGTTAGGAAACGAGAAGGACATCCGCCTGATCGGTTACGGTTCGATGGTGACCGAGATGCTGGTGGCGCTCATGGCGATCATCGCCGCCTGCGCGCTGCCGCCCGGCCAGTACTTTGCGATCAATTCCCCGATCAACCCGCGCGACCAGGCCGCGGTGGTCGCGCAGATCGAAAAGATCAATTCCTACGGACCGGAATACCGGGTGACGCTCGGGGAAATGGAGCAGCTCGCCGCCGACCTCGAGGAGCCGACGATGATGGGCCGCACCGGCGGTGCGCCGACTTTCGCGGTGGGCATGGCGGCGATGTTTTCCAAGGTCATTCCGGGCAAGACCGCGATTTCGCTGTGGTACCACTTCGCGATCATGTTCGAGGCGCTCTTCATCCTCACCACCCTCGATGCGGGCACGCGGGTCGGGCGCTTCATTTTCCAGGACCTGCTCGGGCAGGTGTGGAAACCCCTCGGCGACACGCGCAACTGGTTTGCCAACATCGGATCCACCGCGTTGCTGTGCGCGGGTTGGGGATACTTCATGTACCAGGGTGCGGTCGACCCCTCGGGCATCGCCAAGAGCCTGTGGCCGATCTTCGGCATCTCGAACCAGCTGCTGGCAGTGATCGCGTTCTGCCTCGGCACCACCCTCATCATCAAGTCCGGCAAGGCGCGCTACGCGTGGGTCACCTTCGTGCCGATGATGTTCCTTGCCTGTGTGACGTTCCATGCCGGCTGGCTGAAGATTTTTTCGGCGAATGCCGCGGGTTTCCTCCCGGCGATCCAGAACCTCAACGCGAGCATCGCCTCGGGCCTCGGTGCTGAGGCACTCAAGGCGGCGGAAAGCGCCTTGTTCAATGCCAAGCTCGACATCGTCGTGGTGACCGTGCTGCTGGGCTTCGTCGCTGTCATCACCCTCGGCTGCATGTGGGAATGGTGGCTCATCCTCAGCGGCCGCAAGGCCGGCGTCCTCCGTGAGGAACCGTATGTCAGGCTCGTGGACGAGCCGTGAGAGGAAGAGTCGAAAGTCTGAAAGTCAAAGGTCTTAAAGTCGGCAGAGATGCAAGCGTGACGTGCCGGCCAGATCCGCCTCTTCCTCTTCTGACCTTGGACCTTCAGACTCTTTCTCTGCCAAAATAGATTCGACCTTCCGGCCGGGATTTCGACAATCCGCGCATGGCCGAACGTGAAGATTTGAAGAACCTGTCCCTGCTGGGCAAGCCGGAAACCCGCCTGCCCTCGTGTCCGGAGGAGGCGCAGCTGGAGGTGTTTCCCAACCAGCGGCCGGGCCGGAAGTACTGGATCACGCTCAATTGCCCGGAGTTTTCCTCGCTGTGCCCGGTGACCGGCCAGCCGGATGCCGCGCGCGTCCTGATCCGCTACATCCCCGGCGACACGATCGTCGAAACCAAGAGCCTCAAGTTCTACCTCGCCTCGTTCCGCAACCAGCCGGCCTTCAACGAGGAGATTGTCAACCGCATCCTCGATGACCTTGTGGCGGCGCTCAAACCCCAGGAACTCATCGTCCGCGGTGAGTTCGCCCCGCGCGGTGGCATCCAACTCACCACCGAAGCGACGTATCCGGAGGCGAAGTAAAGGAGATTGGTTATTGGTTATTCGTTATTAGGGCCAAGAAAAAACCATGATCTCATCACCTTTCTCTCGTTATCTGCAACCCATCATCTCTTGTTAGTATGAAAGTCTGCGTGTTGCTCAGTGGCGGGATGGATTCGGTGACGGTGCTTTACGAGGCGCTGCGCACGCATGAGGTGGTGGCCTGTCTGTCGTTTGACTACGGATCGAAGCACAACGCGAAGGAGCTTCCGTTTGCCAAGCTGCATGCGGAGCGGCACGGGATCGTGCACCACACGGTCGATCTCGGGTTCATGGACCGCCTCTTCGAATCGGATTTGCTCAAGAGTGGCGGTGAGATTCCCGACGGGCACTATGCCGAGGCGTCGATGAAGCAGACGGTGGTGCCGTTCCGCAACGGGATCATGCTCGCGGTGGCGGCGGGTTATGCCGAAAGCATCGGGGCGGATGCGGTGGTGATTGCCGCGCATTCGGGCGATCATGCGATCTACCCGGATTGCCGCGAGCCGTTCATGCAGGCGATGGGTGAGGCGATGAAGCAGGGGACCTATGTCGGCATCCGGTTGCTGCGGCCCTTCATCGATCTCGACAAGACGGCGATCGCCAGGCGCGGCGCCGAGTTGGGCATCGACTTCGCGGAAACCTGGTCCTGCTACAAGGGCGGGGAGACCCACTGCGGCGTCTGCGGCACCTGCGTTGAACGCCGCGAGGCTTTCTTGCTGGCGGGACTGAAAGACCCGACCGTGTATGCGGAGACCCCGGACTTGCCGAGATTGGATTCCTGAGGGTGTTTCAGCGAAACGCGGAGAGCGCGAAGGACGCGGAGTCGATGAGAAAGCCGGGTGTATATCGAGATCCGATGGGAGTAGGGCGGCTTGGGGTGATTTTCTTCTGAAGTGCAGGATCAGGGGGCTTTCGCCCAGTTGGGGGGTGCATTCCAGCGGATCGGGGATTTTCCTCTTGTTTCCGGCCTCTGATCTTGCGTCTTGTGTCTTCAAGTCTTGAGTCTCTCCCATGCCTTACCGCATCTGCAAATCGCTCGAAATCGAGAACGGCCACATGCTTTCGAAGCATCCGGACAAGTGCCGCTTTCCGCACGGGCACACCCGCAAGGTCGAGTTCGTGCTCGAGGCCGATGCCTTGGACGCCCACGAGATGGTCTGTGATTTCAAGATCATCAAGGAGGCCGTCGGCGAGTGGTTGGATTCCTTTGACCATGCGATGTGCATGAACACCGCCGATCCGGCCTATGCGGAGTTCAAGGCGCGCTACGGCGAGCGGGTGATCGGATTTGAAAACCAGGACCCGACGACCGAGTTGATGGCACGCACGATTTTCGACCATACCGCCCGGGCCCTCGCCGGGTATGCCAGTCGCGGCGATGCCCGCTACCCGCTCGCCGCCGGCGTGCGCCTCCGCCGCGTGCGCGTCTGGGAAACCACCAGCTCGTGGGCGGAATACGAAGCGTAAATCTCATGCCCGACTCCAAACTTCCAGACATCCAGGCGACGCCTGATACCCGCGGCCTCGACATTGATCAGGTGGGGGTGTCCGACCTGCGGTATCCGATCCAGGTGACCGATCAGGACGGCAAGCCGTTCCCGACGGTGGCGAAGATCTCGATGTCGGTGCATCTGCCGCATCATTTCAAAGGCACGCACATGAGCCGCTTCATCGAGGTGCTCAGCCTGCATGAGGGAGAGGTGACGACCCAGACCTTGCCGAACATCCTGCATGACCTCAAGGAGCGGCTCGATGCCGAAGAGGCGCATATCGAGGTGGCGTTCACGTACTTCGTGACGAAAAAGGCCCCGGTGAGCGGCGCACCGGCGAAGGTTGGCTGCGATTGTGTCTTCAAGGGTTCCTCGAACGGCAGGGAGGACGACCTGCTGCTCTGCATCACCGTGCCGGTGACCACGCTGTGCCCGTGCAGCAAGGAGATCAGCGAGTACGGCGCGCACAACCAGCGCGGCTACGTGACCCTTGAAGTGCGGCCGAAGCGCAAGGGCAGGACCCATGCCTTCATTCTGATCGAGGAGCTCATTGCGATCGCCGAGAAGTCGGGATCGGCACCCCTCTACGCCTTGCTCAAGCGGCCCGATGAACGTCATGTGACGATGCAGGCCTATGAAAATCCGGTGTTTGTCGAGGACGTGGTGCGCAATGCGGCCGCCCTGCTGCGCGCGGATCCGCGGGTCGAGTCGTTCACCGTCAAGGCGGTCAACCACGAGAGCATTCACGACCACAATGCCTTCGCGGTGCTGTCGGGGAAATGCGATTGAAGTGATCGGTTATCCGTTATCAGTTATCCGTTGAAAGCAAGGGGCCTGCCTCTATGCTTCTGAATCCCCCAATCACTTGTAACTGATCACCAATAACGAGAGGCGAAGCCTCTCTCCCTCCCGTGCCGGACCTCATTCCACCTGAACTGTTGCTCAACGCCTACGCACAGGGCGTGTTTCCGATGGCGGAGGAAGGGGAGATCCTGTGGTTTTCGCCGCAGAAGCGGGGGCTGATCCCGCTGGACGGGCGCTTTCACCTCCCGCGGGGGCTGCGGAAGGCGTTGCGCAAGGAGCCCTTCGAATTGCGCTGGGACACGGCCTTTCGCGAGGTCATGCTGGCCTGCGCCGATCGCGACAGCACCTGGATCGATGAGGTGATTCTCGACAGTTACGTCGAGCTGCACCGCCTGGGCTTCGCCCATTCCGTCGAGTGCTGGGATGAGGAGGGCCTGCAGGGCGGGCTGTATGGGGTTTCGCTCGGCCGCGCGTTTTTCGGCGAGAGCATGTTTTCGCGCAAGACCGATGCCTCCAAGATCGCGCTGGTCGAACTCGTGAGGGTCCTGCGTGAGCGGGATGTTGAGCTGTTAGATACCCAATGGATGACCAATCACCTCCGCCAGTTCGGCGGTTACGAGATCGGGCGGGAGGAATACCTGGTGCTGTTAGGGAAGGCGATCAACGTGCCTCAGTAATGCGGGATTTTCTGGTTGGACGGCTTTTTCCGACCACGGAGGGACGGAGGGAAGAAGGAGGGGCGGAGAAGGGTTCTTTGGGTTTTAAAATGCTCCGTGTCCTCCGTCTCTCCGGGTTTGAAAAATGCGGCATGGTGATTACGGCGGATTCACGATGGAGTCGGAATCGAGCAGATGATCTCACTCACCCCAGTCGCCATTCGTTGAGGCGGGTGGCGAGGGCTTCGGCGGTGAAGTTGTCGGTGAGGTTGTCGGCGACGGTGTGGCGTTTGCCGGCGAGGGTTTCGGCCTGGACCTTGTAGAACTGGGTGTTGTTCATGCGGGCGCCTTGCGAAACCCTGAAGGAGCGGATCGAGCGCTTGTCCAGAAGTTGTGACCATGCGACGGGGCCGAGCTGGTTGCGCAGGCTCAGGCCGGAGGGATCGAAGTCCGCCTGGCGCCGGTGGAGGAACTGCCAGAAGATCATGAGCCAGATGCCTGCCGCGCTCACCGACCACACGCTGCGGAAGAGCAGTGGGGCTTCCTGGCTGAAAAGCACGATGGTGACGGCGGTCCAGATGAGGTTGAAGACGATGAGGAAGCCGAGCAGGCCGTGGTTGCGGATGGCAGGGCAGGTGATCGAGAGGGGCATCCCGTGCCCGTCGAAGACCGCCTGCAGGCGGCGTGCGGCGAGTCGGCCGGGCAGATCGGCGATCGCCTCATCGGTCATCGAGGTGGTGGGTGACGCGATGCCTGCAGGGGCCTGCGGTGCGTTCGCGTCGCGGAAGACCGGGATTTCGAAGGTCGATCGGACGGGGGTGCCCGGGATGCGGAATTCGAGCAGCCAGCGGTATTCGATCGTGCGGCCTTCTTCTTCCGTCTTGCCGCTTTCCGGGGCGTCGGAGGGAACCTCGATGTGCAGGGGGATCCGGTAGCCGCCGATGCCGTTCGAGA
>CBFGOB010000170.1:0-6015 GCA_965650215.1 uncultured bacterium
AGGTGGTAGCGGACTTCATCGATGAATCCGGGAAAGGGCGCGGTGGCGATCGCCGCCGCATCGGTCTTGAGCAGGAACGGCGCCCTGACCTTGTGCTCCATGCGGATGATGGCCAGTAGCAGGATGATCACGCAGATCACCAGCGAAGCGAACTTCCACCCGGTATTCTCGACCCCTAAACATCCGGAAACCTTGCGGCGCAGGGATCTCCAAAGCCGCGCACCGAACCAACCCGACACCTCGTGAAGGGCGACAAGCCGCGGGCTCACCAGATCCGCCGCCAAACGCAGGTGCTCGATCTCCAGCTCGGTCCACAACACATCGCCGGCTTCCCGCTCGAGCATCAGCACGCCCACCACACCCGCCGGTTCGCGCAGCGGAACCGACAACACCGCAGCACCCGCATGACCTTCACTGAAAATCCGGTGCTCACGCGAGATCGCCTGGCTGCCGGAGATCGCCGGATGCGCGACCTCGTTGTTCTGGTCCGCCGCCTCCTCCATCGCGCGCACCATCCGCTCAGCCTCGTGGGTGTCGGGATTGACCCGGCCACCGTGACTGGTGGCAATCAGCGAAAGCCCGCTCGGTCCCATCCACGCCAGAGACACCCTCGACGCCTGGAGTTGCGCCGCAAGCCGGTGACACAGGCGCAGCGTCGCATTCTGAAAATCCTCGCTGGCCCCAAGGTTCAATCCGAGGTCGAGCACCTCGCTCAGCTCCTCGACCTGCGCGCCCGCCCGCTGCTCGCGGCGCCGCGACTGATAGGACTCAGCCAACAACCGCAACTCGCGCAGCCCGTCCGCAGGCGATGCCGCCGCCACATGGAAGCACACCAACCACAACTTCGGACCACCGCCCGAAGGAAGCGCCGCCACCGCAATGCCGTCGATCCAATCGTGCAGCAGGCCATCCGCCATTCCATCCAGCTGCGCCACCAGGCCGCTGTCGACGACGGCGCGACCGCTCTTGGCGCTGTCCTGGGTCAGGACCCGCACCGCCTGCCCGGGCAGCTGGATGAGGATACACGCTGCCTCGGCCCTCATCAACCGCTGCGCATGGGCACGGAATCGCGGCCAGAACTGGCCCGGTTCACCGGCAAAGCCGGCAAGGAAATCGAAATCGGAATTGGAATCGGCTGCCATCCTTGGGGGAGCTTAGGGGCTTGATGGAATCTCGGTCCGGACCTTCATGCCCGGACGCACCGAATGATCGGCATTGTCCATCAGCAGGCGGACGCGGAACATGCCGCTGCGGGCGTCCACTTCGGGATCGATGAACGTGACGACCGCTTTGCGCTGCAAGGGCGGTGAGGCTTCCGGGAACACGACATCGAGTGCGTCACCCTTCTTGAGCGCGGAAAGCATCTTCACATCCATATAGAAAAGCAAAAGCAGCTTGTCGGCATCAATGACCTTGAGGATCGGCTCTGCCTCGTTGACCGCCTCACCCGGTTCGCGGAAACGCTGGACCACCACTCCGTCGAAAGGTGCCAGCATCTGTCGCTCCGCCACCACCGCCTTGGCCATCTTCAACTCGGTCTGAAGCCGCTTGAGTTCAACCTCCTTGGAAAGCATCTCATCGCGGCTCGTCACCTTCTGGTCAAAGAGCCGCTTGGCCGCACTGAAATCGAAGTCCGCCTTGGTCACCATCTGTTCCAGCCGCTCGACGGCAAGCACCTCCTTCTCGGACTCCAGATTGACCAACAACTGACCTTTCTTGATGCGGTCCCCTTCCTCCACCGGGATGCTGACGATCATCTCGCTCAACGAAGCGCTCATCACCACCGATTGGAGCGGCTTCGAAATCCCCTCACAAACCACGGACTCACCCGCAGCTGCCCATGCGGCGGGTGAGAACAGAAGCGCAAGGGCCGGAATGAGGCAACGGCTGCGTGTCATGAAGGTCGGAAGCATGGAATGGAATCGGCTGCGGGCGTGATCGGTTGCCATCATGGCAGCTTGCCGTGTCCGGCCTTGCGCAGGCGCTTGCCGGAAGCCGCGGGCTTGCTCTCCGGTGCAGGACTCTTGATCACCGCTTCGCTCCGCGCGGCCACCGGGGCCTCGGAAAAGCTGGGCACCAGGTTCACCCCCTGCTCGTCGAGCAGCGTGCCCGTCGCCATCTGGAGGTCCACGATATTCTTGTTGAGATCCGTGAGCGCCGCGATCTCACGGCTTCTCGCCTGGGCGAACTCACGCTGCAGCTGCAACACCTCGAAACTCGTCGCCACTCCCTCGTTGAGCCGCTTGAGCCCGGCATCGGCGGACTGCGCCGCCGCCTCACGGCTCTTGCGCGTGGCCACAAGCCGCTGCTGGTCGGCTTGCAGGCGGCTGATGACCGTATCGACTTCAAGCGCAACGCGGATCCTCGCGTCGCCGCGCTTGATCATCGCCTGGGTCACCTCGTGCTTCGCGGCACGCTTCTGGGCCTCGAGATTGTCCTTCTCCCACGGTCTCGAAAACTGCACGCCGGCCGACCACTCGGGGCCCTGCAGCGATCCCGCCCTGCTGTAACTCGATGCGGCATCACCCTCGAGGCCGTGCAATCCCGCGCTGGCCACCACATCGAGCCGCGGACGCGATTGGCTCTCGGTGAAATCGAGCGCCGCATGCTTGGCAAGCACCAGCTGGTCCATCTGCTTGATCTCCTGGCGCTTGCTGAGCGCGGTTTGAACGAGCGACGGACGGTAGACCCGTGGTGCCGATACCGTCAGGCGGTCGACCGGAACCACCCGCGTGCTGCCGGAAATCACCTTCTCGGGAGTCTGATAGAGCATTTGCAGGGCGTTCTGGCGTTCGATGTATTGCATCTCGGCGGCAAGCGCGTCTTCCATCCGGCGATACACGCCCGCCTCGGCGATCGCCACCTCGTTGGCAGAGACCTGGCCTTCCTTGCTGCGGGCACGGGTGTCGCCAAGGAGTTTCTGGCCGAGTGCGATCGATTCGTGCTGCACCTTGAGGTTCTCGAGCGTGAACACCACATCATAGTAGCGCTTCATGACCTCGGCGACCACCTGGGTGGTGCGGAGCTGCCATTCGAGATCGGCGCTTTGCGCGTTCGCCTTGGCGATGCGGATCTTCGCGCTGTTGGCCGCCCTGCCCGAATCGCGGAGCAAGGGATGGGTCACGGTCACGCCGGTGAAGGTTTCCCATTCGTCATGATAGACGGCCGGCGGCCGCCGGCGGTTCAGGGAGTTGTCGAGCACCCTCAGGGTGGTGCCCACCTCGACCATGGTTCCGGTCTCGAGCTTCTGGGTCAGGCCGAACTTGCCGATGTGGTTGCGCTGCTTGAAGATCGTCGGCTCGGTCAGGATCGGCTGCGCCGGGTTGAAGGGCGACGAGGTGCCGCCACCGGTCGAGATGTAGTCCTGCGCGTTCTGCGGGGAATCGATGAATTGATAGAGGTAACTGGCATCCACATGCAGGTCGTAATCGAGCATCGCCGACTTGATGCGCTCCTGCTCGATCAGTTTGCCGAGATCGGTGGTTTTGATGTCACCATTGTTGCGCAGCGCCATCGCGACCACCGCTTTCAGGGTCAGCGGCTCCTTGAACGACAGGGCGCTGAGCGTGGGCGGATCCGCCATCAGGGGATCATCGGCATCCTGGGCGGGCAGCAGCTGGGCAGCGGCAAGCATCAGGGCCAATGGAGCGCAAATGCGGAAGACGGCACGGCATTCGGCGGGCTGTCCGGTCGATGGTCTCAAGGAATGATCACGCATAATTCGGGGGTGCTTTGATTCGGCCGCGGACTTCAAGCAGCAATCGGGCCATGATTGCAGACTATCCGGGCACGGGGGCGAGCCGGGACACCTATATGGGCTTTGGGAATTTACAAGAAGATTTGTGCAGCAAATCCGGCAGGCTGGAACCCACCAGGAACGATGGATGCTCCGGCAGCCAATGGCAGGCTGCAACATCTGCCTCATCATACTGTACAAGGGACTGCCCGGGCATGTCCGCCCGGTTGACGGAAAAGAACTCCTCTTGGCGGAAAGTAGCGGCTTGAGCGAACGTAATAAACAAGTCCGGACCCCACCGCTACTCGTCTTCGAGCGCAGGCAAGACCGGGAACCAGCCATGAGAATCATTCCGATTTCCGCCCTTTTGCTATCCGCTGGCATGGCCCAACCGGCATTGGACCTCACCCTGACCACGCCGCCGGCATACCGGAACCTGCCGTCATCGACGAAATACATGGACCCGTCCGTGACCTTTCCGCATTCGGATTGGGAACGCGAGGCCATGCCCATCGGCAACGGCCGGCTCGGCGCCATGGTGTTCGGTGATCCACTCGAGGAACGCATCCAGTTCAACGACATCACGCTGTGGACCGGCGGTGCGAATGAATCGGGCACCTACGACGTCGATGATCCGGGCGGCTTCGGCTCCTATCAGACTTTCGGCGATGTGTTCATCACCATGAAAGGCCAAAGCGAAGTGACGGGCTACACCCGCTCGCTCGACCTCGCCACCGGCATCCACACGACGCGCTGGACGAGCGGCGGCGTCACCTACACCCGCGAGGTTTTCGCCAGCCATCCGGATGACTGCATCGTGATCCGCATTACCGCGGACAAACCGGACGCCATCGATGCCACGCTCCGGATTGCAGGAGCACACGGCGAAACCAGCAAGGCCCTGCCAAGCATCCGGCCGGAGACGATTCCCGGACTCAAGGAAGCTGCGATCGGCAGCTTGTCCTTCGACGGAGCCCTCAACAACCAGTTGCGCTACGCCGCATTGCTGACGGTGGTGACGGAAAAAGGAAGCCACAGCGCCGATGGCGGGACGATCCGGATCAAAGGCGATGCCGCCACGCTGCTGCTCGCAGCAGGAACCGATTATGCGATGGATCCCGGCAAGTCGTTCCGCTCCGGCATCAACCCCATGGAAACCGCAACAAAGCGCCAGGCCGCACTCGGCAAAGGGTTCAGCGCCCTGCGCAAGGACCATCTGGACGACTTCGCGCCCATCATGGGCCGCGTCACCCTTGATCTCGGCCCGCCACCTGCCGGCAAATCGCTGGCCCAACGGCTCGAGGCCTACCGAAATGGCAAGGAAGACCCGCATCTGGAGATGCTTCTCTATCAGTTCGGCCGGTACCTGCTGGTTTCCTCCTCGCGCCACTCGCTTCCCGCAAACCTGCAGGGACTCTGGAACGACAAGAACCATCCGGCCTGGTTCTGCGACTACCACACCAACATCAACATCCAGATGAATTACTGGCCGACCGGACCGGCCAATCTATCCGATACCGATCTCCCGCTTTTCAACTGGATCGAAGCCTCGATTCCCGGCAGCCGCGCGGCAACCCAAAAGGCCTTCGGCAAGGACACGCCGGGCTGGACGATGCGCACCTCGGTGAACATCTTCGGCGGCAACGGCTGGGAATGGAACCTTCCCGCCTCGGCCTGGTTGGCGCGCCATTATTGGGACCACTATGCCTTCACCGGCGATGAGGCATTCCTGAAAACCCGGGCCTGGCCAATCCTGAGGGAAGTCTCGGAATTCTGGCTGGACCATCTGGTGACAAAGGACGGCAAGCTTATTGTCCCCAAAGGTTGGTCGCCCGAACACGGCCCGCGCGAAGATGGCGTGGCCCACGACCAACAGATCGTCTGGGACCTCTTTTCCAACACCCTGCAGGCCGCCGCGGCGCTCGGTATCGACGACCCGTTCGCAAAACAAATCCGCGACGCCCGCGCCAAGCTGCTCGGCCCGACCATCGGCTCGTGGAGCCAGTTGATGGAATGGACGACCGAACGGCCGAAGCTCGAAAAATCGCAACACCGCCACACCTCGCATCTGTTCGCCGTCTATCCGGGATACCAGATCACCCTCAAGGGCACGCCCGAATGGGCGGCAGCCGCCATCACTTCTCTCACTGCCCGCGGCAACTCCGGGGATTCGCGCCGCTCGTGGACATGGGGATGGCGCTGCGCCTTGTGGGCGCGTCTGGGCATGCCCTCCCAGGCGGGCGACATGATCCGAGGCCGATTGACCTGGAACACCCTGC
>CBFGOB010000171.1:0-5941 GCA_965650215.1 uncultured bacterium
GGAAGGACCCGGCATCGGTGCCGCCGCTGCGCCGGACCGTGACCTGATGCGAAATGTGTTCCTTGCGCGCGACCTCGAGGACCAGCGCCGCCAGCCGTGGGTTGGTGATGGCCGTCGGGTCGAACATCCGGATCTGCACGCCCGCGCCGAGCCTGCCCTGGGCCTCGGAGCGCGGCATGCCGGGGGCGTCATCGGCCGGAGGACCCTCGAGGACGATCGCCACATCCGGCCGCGCGTGCACCGCCGCGGTTTTCGCCCCGCGCAGGCCGACCTCCTCCTGCACCGTGCCGGCAAGGATCAAACGGTTGGGCAGCGCGCCACCGGCAAACGACTGGCCGGTCTGGATCACCGCCGCCATCCCCAAACGGTTGTCAAAGGCCTTGGCCATGAAATAACCGTCGCGCGCCATCGGCGTGAAGTCCGACACCGGCGCGACCGGATCGCCCACGGCAATTCCCATCTCATCGACGGCCATCTGGCGGTTCGCGGCCCCGACATCGATGCACAGCTGGTCGATGGTCATCACCTGCCGCCGCTGCGACTCGGGCAGCAGGTGCGGCGGCCGCGAGGCGACCACACCGAGGATCTTGGCTCCGCCACGCGTCATGACGACCACACGCTGCGACAGCAGGCTGTGCTCCCACCAACCGCCCAAGGCGACCACCTGGAGGAAGCCGTCGGCGGTGATGCTCTGCACCATGAAGCCGATCTCATCCATGTGCCCCGCCACCAGCACCCGCGGACCCTCGCCGCCCATGCTGCAAAAGACCGATCCGTTGCGGTCGGCGGACCATTCGCCGCACCCCTCGAGCTCATCGATAAAAATCGCCCGGACCTCGTCCTCATGACCCGGCACGGCATGGGCATTCGTGAGTGTTTCCAGCAAGGATACGGCTTTGTGTTGCATGTCCCATGCTGGATCAGGTCAAGCCCGCCTTCCAAGCGCCAACTTCGGCACATCGCGGCTTGCCGAAGCCTGCGGCGGCCGCAATGCTGGCCCATCATGCAAGATTGGTACTACGTCAAAGGCGGCCGCCAACTCGGCCCGGTGAGTTTCGAGGAACTCCGCACGCTGGCCAATCATGGCAGCCTCCTGCCGGACGATCTGGTCTGGCACAGCTCGATGCAGGACTGGGCCCCCGCCCAAACGGTCGCCGGCATCTTCCCATCGGCAAATCCAGCCCTTGCACCACAATCCCCACTCAGCGCCGCCACCACCCCGGCGTGGACGGAAATCGCCCCCGGCAGCAATCCGATCGAAATCGGCACCTGCATCGAGCGCGCCTTCAAGCTGACCGTCCGCCACATCGGACTGCTCATCCTGATCCTGCTCATCCTCATCGCGATCAATTTCGCCGTCGGCGCGATCATGGGAATACTCGATCAAGTGTTCGGACTTCCGGGCGCGTTTTCCTCGCTGCTCAGGGATATCCAGTCGCGCATCAGCCCGGGATCCGCCGTGACCATTCAGGACAACGAGGCGAGCCTGCTCAACCTCATCGTCACCAACCTCGTTTCGACCTTCTTGTCGCTGGGCACCATCCGCATCGGCCTCAACATCGTCGACTCCCGGGAATTCTCGGTCGGCCAGCTCTTCGGTGGCAGCCCGTATTTCCTGCGTGCCATCCTCGCGGCCCTGCTGTGGACCGTGGGGATCATGACCATCGCGGGCATCGGCATACTGCCCCTCGTGTTCCTCCACCCGCTGATGCCCCAGGCAGCATTCGTCTCCCTGTGCATCGGCATGGGCGCCCTGCTCAGCGTCGGCCTCATCCACCTCAGCCTGCGCTTCGGCTTTCACACGGTGGCCATCGTCGACCGCAACCTCGGCGTCATCGACGCGTTCCGCTACAGCTCCCACGTCACCACCGGCAACCGCCTGCGCATGCTCGTCCTGGTGATTCTGGGGGCTTTCATCCTGCTCGCCGGCATCCTCGCATTCTGCGTCGGCATCTTCTTCACCTACCCCTTGGCCGCCCTGTCGTGGATGGTCGCCTACCGCTGGATGCAATACGGTGCGCAGGTCGCCCAGGAGCCGGCCGCCCGGAACGGGGCCTGAAACCGGCGATTCGCAGATTTCGGCACCGCGCAGCTTGCCCTCGGGCCCGTCCCGGCTACTCTCGGCCCGCCCCATGTCCGACTCCTTCGTCCACCTCCACCTGCACACGGAATTCTCCCTGCTCGACGGGATGATCCGCACCAAGGAGCTGGCCGCCCAGGCGGCGGCATTCGGCATGCCCGCGGTCGCGATGACCGACCACGGCAACCTCTACGGCGCGATCGAATTCTACCAGAACTGCAAGAAGGCCGGGGTCAAGCCGATCTTCGGCTGCGAGATCTACCTCGCCCCGCAGTCGATGCACGAGAAGAAGGACCTGCCGGGCCGCAAACGGTCAACCCACATGACCCTGCTGGCCGAAACCAACGAGGGCTGGAACAACCTCTCGAAACTCGTTTCCAAAGGCCACCTCGAAGGCCTCTACTACGGCAAACCCCGGGTCGACCGCGAAGCGCTCCGGCAATACGCCAAAGGCATCATCTGCCTCACCGGCTGCATCTCCGGCCCGGTCAACGAATGGCTGCTCAAGGACGACGAGGAGAAGGCCCGCGAAACCATGGCCGAACTTGTCGATATCTACGGCAAGGACAACGTCTACGTCGAGATCCACCGCCACGGCATCGAACCCCAGCGCCTCGTCACCCCGGGGCTGCTCAGGCTGGCGCAGGAATTCGGACTCAAGCCGGTTGCCGCCAACGACGTCCACTTCCTGCATCAGGAGGACCACGAGGCGCACGACGTGATGATCTGCATCGGCACCGCCCACCTGCTCATCGACGAAAACCGGATGCGCTACCCGCGCGACGTGTATTTCAAGAGCGCCGGGGAAATGCGCGCGCTCTTCGCCGACATCCCCGGCGCCTGCGACGCGACCCTCGAAATCGCCGAACGCTGCAACGTCAGCTTCAAACTCGACGCCACCTCGTCGGAAAAATACCCGCAGTTCGGCACCCCCGACGGCTCGCCACGCGAGGAATACCTGATGCAGTCCTGCCAGCAGGGCCTGCTCCGGCGCTACGGTGCCGAAACCGCGGCCGACCCGGAAATCCAGGCCCGCCTGAAATACGAGGTCGATACGATCAACCACCTCGGCTTCGCATCCTACTTCCTGATCACCGCCGACTTCATCCAATGGGCCCGCGACAACGACATCCCCGTCGGGCCAGGCCGCGGATCGGCGGCCGGATCGCTGGTGGCCTACGCCATGGGCATCACCGACATCTGTCCGCTCAAGTTCGGACTGCTCTTCGAACGCTTCCTCAACCCGGAACGCGTCAGCCCGCCCGACGTCGACATCGACTTCTGCCAGTCGCGCCGCGCGGAGGTCATCGAATACGTCCGCCGGAAATACGGCCAGCGCAGCGTCTCGCACATCATCACCTACGGCACCATGGGCGCCAAGAGCGTGATCCGCGACGTCGCGCGCGTGATGGGCATCTCCTACGGCGACGCCGACCGCATCGCCAAGATGATCGAGGCGAAACCCGGGGTCACCCTCAAGGGCGAATGGGAGGCCAAGGCGGAACTCCGCGAACTCATCGAGGCATCGACGACCTATCAGGAACTCTGGAAATACGCGCTGCGCCTCGAGGGAATCAACCGCAACGTCGGCATCCACGCCGCCGGCATCGTGATCGGCGACCGCGAACTCGACGAACACGTGCCGCTGACCATCGGCAACGAGGGTGAGGTCGTCACCCAGTTCGACATGGGCGCGATCACCGAGGTCGGCCTGCTCAAGATGGACTTCCTCGGGCTGAAAAACCTCACCGTGATCCACGAGGCGGTCGGCCACATCCGCAGGCGCAAGCCGGATTTCAAAATCGAGAATGTCCCGCTCGACGACCACACGACTTTCGAGATCCTCAACCGCGGCGAGACGATGGGCGTGTTCCAGCTGGAATCCGGCGGCATGGTCGAAACCTGCCGCAAGTACCAGATCGAGAAGATCGACGACATCATCGACCTGCTCGCGCTCTACCGCCCGGGCGCGATGCAGTTCATCGACCAGATGATCGAGGTGAAGAAGGGCCGCAAGAAGGCGGTCTACGAACACCCGCTCCTCGAAAAGGTCTGCGGCAACACCTACGGGGTGATGATCTATCAGGAACAGGTGCAGAACGCCGCCAAGCTGCTCGCGGGCTACACCCTCGGCGGCGCCGACCTGCTGCGGCGCGCGATGGGCAAGAAGGACCCGAAGAAGATGGCCGAGGAGCGCAGCAAGTTCATCGCCGGCGCGCTGGAGCACAACCAGATCGGCGACAAGCTCGCCGGACAGATCTTCGACAAGATCGAGATGTTCGCCGGCTACGGCTTCAACAAGTCCCACTCGGCCTGCTACGGCCACATCTCCTACTGGACCGCCTACCTGAAGGCCAACCACCCGGTCGAGTTCATGTCGGCGCTGCTGTCCAACGAGATCCACAACACCGACAAGATCGGCGTCTTCGTCTCGGAGTGCCACCGCATGGGCATCGAGATCCTCCCGCCCGACCTCAACGCCTCGCAGCTGCGCTTCGCCCCGGAAATCACCCTCAACGGCACCAAGGGCATCCGCTACGGGCTCGCCGCCATCAAGAACTGCGGTGAAAACGCGATGGCGGCCGTGATCCGCGAACGCGAGGCGAACGGGAAATTCAAATCGATCGAGGACTTCTCGACCCGCCTCGACTCGAAGGTCGTCAACAAGCGCATCCTCGAAAACCTGGTCAAGGCCGGTGCCCTCGATTGGACCGGCGAGTCCCGCGCGGGCATGTTCCAGCGCCTCGAACAGGTGGTGGCCTCCGCCTCCTCGGCCCAGCGCGACAAGGCCTCGGGCCAGGTCTCGCTCTTCGACAGCATGGACATCGGCGCCCCCTCGCCGAGGCAGAACCCGTCGCAGGGCGACAGCATCGAGGAATGGAGCAAGGACGACCGCCTCGCTCACGAGAAGGAATTGCTGGGCTTCTACGTGACCGGCCACCCGCTGGACAAGTTCCGCGGCATCCTCGACTCGGCGAAATACCAGCGCCTCGCCCTCATCGACGAACTCGACCTCGAGAACCCGCGCGACCGCTTCGCCTTCGCCGGCATGATCCGCACCGTCACCGCCAAAACCACCAAGGCCGGCAAACCCTTCGGCATCCTCGAGATCGAGGACTTCACCGGCAGCGCCGAAGTCATGCTGTGGGGCGAGCAATTCACCCCCGCCCGCGAGGCGGGCCTGCTGGAGGCCGGAAAGATCATCAAGATGAAGTGCGCGATCCGCGTCGACGACCGCGACCAGCGCCGACGGCTCACCGGCTACGAAATCGCGGAACTCAAACCGAAGAGCCCCAGCGCCAATGCCAAGGGCCCGCTCGAACTCACGCTCTGGACGACCCGCCACTGCGAGATCGACCTGATGGAAATCCACAACCTCCTCAAGCAGCACCCGGGCAAGACCCCCGTCCTGCTGCACTTCCAGAACAGCGCCGGCAAACGCGCCACCGTCGCCGCCGACGAATCGTTCAACATCAAGCGCTCACCCGAACTCGAACTCGCCCTCGGCCGCTGGATCGAGGAGTAGGGAAATGCGATGGATGGATGGAAATCCGATGCCAGCTCCCGATTGAAAGTCGCATCGGTTTGGGAAAGCCATTTGGGGGAAACCGAAAGTTGCCAAGTGTCAGGCGAATGCGGTCACTGTACACTCACCAAGCCTTTGGAAGACCATTTCAAGTCCCATCCCTTGATTCCAAGGCGTGTATATCAACCCGATCATCTCGCCGCTCAAAACCCCGAATCCAAATGCTGATATACGCACCAGAATCGTCATTATTCATTGATTATCAATAAAAAATCGATAGCTTCAGCACAATCCCGATGTCGTGGATATCACACCACGACATCCTACGAATAAAT
>CBFGOB010000172.1:0-5910 GCA_965650215.1 uncultured bacterium
AGGCATAGACCTGGGCGTTCGGGCTGGTGGCGGCACCTTGCTGGTAGCGGGGGTGGACGAAGAGGCAGGCGGTGCCCCAGAGGAGCTTCTTGCCGGTGCGTTTCTGTTCCTCCTCGAGTGTGTCGGCTACCGCATCGAGGGCCTTGTTCGATTCGGCAAGCGTCGCGCATTCCGGGGCGACGTCGCGGTCGTGGAAGCAGTAGTAGTCGATGCCGACCTTTTCGAGGAAATCGAAGAACACGCGGGCACGGTTTTGGGCGTTGGCGATCGAGTTGCTGCCATCATCCCAGGGATGGTCGGCGGTACCCACGCCGAAAGGGTCGGCTCCGGTGCCGCGCATCGTGTGCCAATAGGCGCAGCCGAAGCGGAACCAGTCTTTCATGGTCTTGCCGGCAATCACTTCATCGGCCTTGTAGTGTTTGAATGCCAGGGGGTTTTTCGAAGACGGACCTTCGTATTTGACGGCCTCACAGGGGAATGTGTTCATCGGATCAGGAGGGTTGGATGTGGTAATGCGGTGCCACTTCGCACTGCGCGTGCGTAGCTAATGGGAAATCCGCGCCAGCTGCTAGCGCAAAATCCGCGGGATTCGCGCCCGCGGGGGCTCCCGCGGGGAGCGGCACCGGCGACCGGCTTCGGCCTGGATGGAGGGCTGGGTCAGCGCTCCAGGATTTCGACCTCGTAGCCGTCGGGATCGGTGACAAAAGCCATCTTGCGCTGGCCGGAGCTGAATTTTTCACGCCAGCCGGACGGCCAGATCTCGAGGCCCGCCTTTTCGAGCCCGTCGCAGTAGCTGATGATGTCCGGCACGCCGAGTGCGGTGTGCATGAGGTCCTCCGGACAGGTGCTCTTGTAGTCCGGTGACCAGGTGAGTTCGAGGAACACTTCGTTGCCGGGCAGTTCGAGGAAGGCCAGTTGGTTGCCTTGGGGCGAGGTTTTGCGTTCGGCTTCGCGGTAGCCGAGCTTGCGGTAGAATGCGATCGAGGCGTCGAGGTTCTGCACACGGATGCGGGTATGGAGGAAGCGGATCATGACGCGCTGAACATCCCCCGGAATCCGGGTTTTGCCAAACCCGGATTGGGAAAGTTTGCGGCCGAGAGACCGCTTGATCCAGTGGCGCTTGCGGCTCAGGATGGAAGCTTGATGGCGGCAGAACGGGATCGCGGCGAGAGGCATGCCACACGCGGGCGCCGCGTGTTGGCCATCCTGTGCCTTGGCCTTTTTCCGGCATGGCCATTGCACGCAGGCAAGGACGGACCGCTGACGGATATTGCGGCGATCGAGTCCCTGCCGGTGGCGGCGCAGACGGGGCCATCCTGTGCGTTTTTCGCCAATTTGCCGATGGTTGCATGGACCACAGGCTTTGATGTGAGCGGATCACCGGCTTTTTTGCGTGCGGTGTATGGATTGAGGCGCGGGGATTTCGAGTTCAGGCGTTCCTTCGACAAGCGGGTGTGCTGCAAGCTGTTTTCCCTGCCCTACGAATTGCATGAGCTCAGGCATCTGCCCGCGGAAACCCGCAACTTGCGGCACTTGACCGATGCCTTCATCACACGGCATGTCGACGATGGCTTGATGCGGGGACAAGTGCATTCGCTGCGTGTGAACGGTGCGCATGGAGGCCCACACAATGTGCTGCTGATGGGGCGGAAGGGTGGCCGCTATCTGGTACATGATCCGCGGGGTGGAAGGTTGCGGCAGGTCGAGCGTCAGGAGCTGGTGGAAATGATGTTGGTGCGATCGACGCTCAAGCGTGCGGCGTTGAAACCCGAATACATCAACCAATTGCTTTCCGTCCGGGTGCCTGCCGCGCCGCCTGCGGACATCCGGCCGCTCTCCGCCATGGCGTCCGAGCTGCAGGTCGTGCTTTCGGGGTCCCAGCGCGCCGCGCTTGCCAAAGTCCTGCTCCGGCCGCCGGCCGAGGCTTCGAGCGGGCCGGGCCGGATCGTTGCCCATCATCCGGAAATCGATTACGCGGTGTTGTCCGACGACAAGGGGCTGCCCCGCAGCGTGATTGATGCCGGCCTCGAGGCGCAGCGCCTGACGGGTGTGGCGGCACTTGCGAGATTGGCAATCAATGCCTTTCACAGGGGCAAGCGGAGCCTATTGCCGGTGATGGTGCTGGATGGAAGACCCTGGCTGGTCACCGGCTATGCTGCTGGCCCCGGTGCCGACGGAGCGGCCGATTGGATTGTGGATGACGGCATCCGGATCCGTCGCTTGCCCGAGGAGCGCTTGCTGGCGCTCTTCAAGGAAAGTGGCGCGTTTTACGGCACGATGGCCCTGCCGCAGGCCGGGCCGGGTCCGTCAAAGGGTCCGGACACACAATGATGTTTTGCATTCAGCGCCCGCACATGGTTTATTACAGGTGTTATGAAAACGATAGTTGTCGCCGTGGATTTTTCCAACGCGACTCACGGGGTCATTGAGAAGGCCCGGCAGATGGCGAAAGCCTTTGCGGCGGAGTTGCGATTGTTTCACGTGATGGAACCGGAGCCGAGTTACACCGCCTACGGTTTCACCCCGAACGAGTTCCCCGCATTGCATGCCTATCAGCAGGAGGCCAAGCGGCGCGCCACCGACAAGCTCCACCAGTTGCTCAAGGAGTCCGAAGCGGATCTGCCGAAAGTCACCGCCGAAGTGGCGGAGGGCAGCGCGCTGAGGTGCATCTCCGAATATGTGAAATCGACCGGTGCGGATCTGTTGATCCTGGGCTCGCACGGCCACGGGGCGATCGCGTCACTGCTTCTCGGCAGTGTGGCAGAGGGCATGGTGCGCAAGGCTTTGGTGCCGACACTCGTGGTGCCGGCCCCGCATGAAAGCTGAGACCCTTGTCGCGTAGAACCAGACAGCACCGCCTTCGGCTTCGATGGCGGGCGTATCGAATGTTGTTAGAGCATTTCCGGAATGGCTGCAGCGGCCCGGCCCCAGGCGGGGTGGTCTTCAAGCGGATCTTTCGCTTTGCGGGTGGGCCGGGGAGGGGTGGGCTTCAGAAATGGATCGCGTGGCCGTCGGCGGCGAGAGTCGCTTCGTGGATCACTTCGGACATCGTGGGATGGGCATGGATGGTGGCGTGGATTTCCTCGGCGGTGAGTTCCTGATCCAGGGCCAGTCCCATTTCGGCGATGAGTTCGGTGGCGTTTTCGCCGATGATGTGCGCGCCGAGCAGCTCGCCGTGCTTTTTGCCGAAGAGCAGTTTGGCGAAGCCGTCGGGCTCGCCGGAGGCGATGGCCTTGCCGATGGCGACAAACGGGATTTTTCCGACCTTGTATTCGACGCCCTCGGCCTTGAGTGCGCGTTCGGTCTTACCAACCGAGGCGACCTGCGGGTGGCAGTAGGTGCAGCCGGGGAAAGTCGTGACCTTGCGCGGCTGGTGACCGGGAACGTAAAGCCCTTCGACCGCCTGGATAGCCTCGAAGGAGGCGGTGTGGGCGAGCCACGGCGGGCCGGTGATGTCGCCGGCCGCGTAGACGCCCGGGATCGAGGTTTCATAGCGTTCGTTGACCTTGATGAATCCACGCTCGCAGAGAGCGGGCTGTTGGCCGCCCGGGAGCACCGGCTGGATGCCGATCGCGACCAAACAGACATCGGCGCTGATCGTGCCGGTTTCCTTCGGGCCTTCGACAGTCAGTTCGACGCGGTCGCCATGGTCCTTGAAGGCGTTGATCTTGGTGTTGGTGAGGCAGCGGATGCCTTGCTTGATGAGTGACTTCTCGAGCGCGTCGCCGACCTCGTCGTCTTCGACCGGCAGCAGGCGCGCTTGCATCTCCACCAAAGTGACCTTGGTGCCGAAGGCATTGTAGATGTAGGCGAATTCAACGCCGATGGCGCCGGCGCCGATGATGATCATTTCCTTGGGTTGTTCCGGCAGGATCATGGCTTCCTTCGAGCTGATCACCGACTTGCCGTTGAACGGCAGGGGAGGGAGTTGGCGCGAGACGCAGCCGGTGGCAATCAGGATGTCCTTGGTTTCGAGGATGCGGGTGTTGCCGTCCTTGTCGGTCACTCCGACCTTGCCGGTGCCGCCGACCGAGCCGTAGCCGCGGATGTAGTCGATCTTGTTTTTCTTGAAGAGGTATTCGATCCCTCCGGCGAGGCGCTCGGAAACCTTGCGGGAGCGCTTGACCACCGATCCCCAGTCGTAGGACAGGCCGTCGAAGGACAGGCCGAACTCCGCAGCCTTGTGGGTGAGCGTGTGGTAGAGTTCGGCATTCTTGAGCAGGGCCTTGGTCGGGATGCAACCCCAGTTGAGGCAGGTGCCGCCGGCGCGGTCGGTTTCGACACAGGCAACGGATTTTCCAAGTTGGGCGGCACGGATGGCGGCGACGTAGCCGGCAGGGCCGCCACCGATGACAATGAGATCGTAGGCCATGGGAGTGGGTGGGTTGCGGGATTGCGGGCAGGAAACTGTCGTTCTGAGGGCGGATTGTCAAAGGTGGAAAGGCGGAAATGCCACTCTCTGGTGGCTGCACCGAACGGCATCAATGCCCGCGGCCGGCGGCTTGCGGGCTTTCCAGCAATGGAAGCAGCGCCTTGAGCCAGGCATCGGCCATCTTGCGGGCACCGGAGGCGCTGGGGTGGACGCGGTCCTCGACGGTGTCCTTGCGCCAGTCGAAACCTTCCTCGAGGTTGACGGTGGTGACGCTGATGCCCGCCTGGCGCATCCGGGCCGCCAGCTCCGGCAGCTTGCGGTTGAGTTCGGGGATGTAGTCGTATTTCGGCAGTTTGCCCGACGGGATCACCTGCGCGAGCAGCACCCGGGCTTTCGGGTTGATCGCATGGATGTTGCGGATGATCGCCTCGGTGTCGGCCAGGATTCCGGGTACCGGCCGGTCCTTGCTGAAGCTGTTGTGGCCGGAGTGGATGAGCACGATGTCGGCCGGGTATTTCTGATAGATTTCCCGCGAGATGCCTTTCAGGAACGCCGTGTTTTTGCCGCCATAGCCGGCATGGGCGGAAGTGGCGTCCTGCTGCGGACCGATGCACTCGAAAGCGAGCCCTCTCTTTCGCAGTTCGGGAATCAGGACCTGGCGGTAGCCGGTGAAGGTGCTGCCGCCCTGGGTGATCGAGTCGCCGATGCACAGCAGAGTGGGCCTGGCCGTCGCCGGATTTTCGGCAAGACCGCTGGCGATGGAGACCAGCAGGCAGGCGATGAGTGCCGGGAGTTTCATGATCCTCGTCGATCAGCTCACCAGATGAGCGCCGCGGCTCGGACGGGAGGCGAAGATCTGGGCCTGGATACCGGTGGCCTTTTCGTATTCCCGCGCGAGGGTGTCGGCGATGCTGCCGGCCTTGTTGCTTTCGCAGAGGGTTACGGTCGAGCCGCCGAAGCCGCCGCCGGTCATGCGGGCGCCGATCACTCCGCCCTTGCGGCCGATCCGGTGGGCGATTTCAACCATGATGTCGAGTTCCTTGCAGGAGACCTCGAAGTCGTCGCGCAGCGAGTCATGGCTGGCGGCCATCAGGGGTCCGAGGGCTTCGAAATCGTTGCGTTCGAGTGCTTGGGCCGCCGCCTTGGTGCGTGTGATTTCGGATACGACGTGACGTGCGCGGCGGTTGATCGGGTCGCCGAGCTCCGACCAGTTGGCTTGGACGTCCTCGGCGCTCACGTCGCGCCACGAGGCCTTGCCGAGGATCGCGAGACCATCTTCGGTGTGTTTGCGGCGTGCGGCGTAGCCGCCGTCGGACAACTCGTGGTGCACCATGGTGTTGGAGATCCGTACCGTGAGGTCGGGGTTTTCGAATGGAATGAGTTCCGGATCGCCGGACTGGCAGTCGATGAGGATCAGCCGGTTCACCTTGCCGAATGCGGAGGCAAACTGATCCATGATGCCGCAGGGCACATGGGCGAAGTCGTGTTCCGCCTTTTGGCAAAGCAGGGCTTTTTCCCGGGTTTGCAGGTGGGTGTCG
>CBFGOB010000173.1:0-5905 GCA_965650215.1 uncultured bacterium
CTACGGTTCGTTTGAACGGAGCATGTCGCTGCCGGAAAACTGCAAACCCGATGACATGACGGCCGAATACAAGGATGGCATGCTCACGCTCTGCGTCCCGAAAACCGCGGAAGCCGGTCCCAAGGCCATCGAGGTGAAGATCAACTGAGATCCTCATCCTTGCCCACCGGGCGGTGCCGATGCGGCGCCCGGTGGCTTGGATGGCCTCAATAATCAATCTCTAACGAAAATAAGATCATGAGCACGCAAATTTGCACGCTCCGCGAACACAGTGTCCGCATTCCATGCGACGCAGGCGAGCTCGACGGCGATCTTGTCATTCCTGCCGGTGCCACCGGCTTGGTCATCTTCGCGCATGGAAGCGGCAGCAGCCGGCTGAGCCCGCGCAACCGCATGGTGGCGGGCGAGTTGCACCGCCACCAACTCGCCACCCTGCTCATGGATCTCCTCACGCCGAGGGAGGCCCAGGCAGAGGAGCGGACAGGCGATATGCGGTTCAATATCCCGATTCTCACATCCCGGCTGGACTCCGCCATCCAGTGGGCCGGGCAGGATGAGACGGTGGACTGCCTTGGCATCGGGCTTTTCGGTGCGAGCACGGGAGCCGCTGCGGCCTTGTGCGCGGCCGCCGGCAGGCAGGATATACAGGCGGTTGTCTCACGCGGCGGCCGCACCGATTTGGCGGGGGACATGGCCGCTGCGGTGTCCGCGCCCACCTTGTTGATCGTGGGCGAAGACGATGTTCCGGTGATGCGGTGGAATGAGGAGACGCTGGCGCGACTGCCCGGCATCAAACACCTTATCCCGATTCACGGGGCGGGCCACCTTTTCCAGGAACCGGGCGCGCTGGAGGAGGTCGCAGCTCATGCCTCGGAGTGGTTCGCGCATTACTTGTCGCCCGCAATGAGAAAAGGAGCCGTGCCATGAATGCCATGCCCATGCTTCACAGGTTTGCCAACCGCAGGGAGGCCGGTCGATTGCTCGCGGAAGAACTCGCCCGGTTCCGGGGTGTGGATGATTTGCTCATCCTCGCCCTGCCACGTGGCGGGGTGCCGCTTGCCGCCGAAATCTCGGCAATACTCGATAAACCGTTCGATGTGCTCGTCGTCCGCAAGCTGGGTGTTCCCGGGCATCAGGAAGTCGCCATGGGAGCCATCGCGTCCGGTGGGGTTTGCGTGCTGAGTCGCGAATTGATCCACACCCTCGGTCTGTCCGAACTCCGGGTGCGGGAGGTGATCGAGCGCGAAACCGGGGAGATCGCGCGCAGGCAACGGCGATATTGCCACGACCGTCCCATGCCCGCGGTCGCCGGGCGCACGGTCGTGGTGGTGGACGACGGTGTCGCCACCGGATCCACCATGTCCGCCGCCGTGACCCTGCTCCGCCATCTGAAAGCAAACCGCATCGTCATCGCCGTTCCGATCGCTCCACGAGACACCGTCGAGCGACTGCGCGATGAAGCGGACGAGGTGGTCGCGCTCAGGATGCCGCATCCTTTCCGATCGGTCGGCGAGTGGTATGAGGACTTTTCGGAAACCAGTGACGACGAGGTTGAAAGACTGTTAGAATCCTTCATGCCGTCGCCTGCCGGGGTGCGGATTCCGGTTTCCCCGGTGCCGGCGGACCGGGAAGCGCTCGGGCATCTGCGAAAACATGCCGTTCCCTTGACGGGTGCCAGGGATGACTATGACGGCCTGCTGAACATGATCGGGGACGCCTCCGTCGTGCTCCTTGGTGAGGCAACCCACGGTACCCATGAGTTCTACCGGGAGCGGGCCGCCATCACCCGCAGACTGATCGGAGAGAAAGGGTTCAATGCCGTGGCGGTGGAAGCCGACTGGCCGGATGCATGCCGGGTGAACCGCTTCGTGAGAGGAATCTCCAGCGATGCCACATGCGCGGATGCGCTCGCAGGGTTCGAGCGCTTTCCTTCGTGGATGTGGCGGAATTCCGATGTACTCGATTTCGTCGGCTGGTTGGCGGATTGCAACAGCGGCTGCGGCACCACCGGCCGCCAGGTGGGATTCTACGGATTGGACCTGTACAGCATGCACAAGTCGATTGCCGAGGTCATCGCCTACTTGCAAAGCCGGGATCCGGCCGAGGCCGCCAAGGCAAAACGTCTCTACGGCTGCATGGATCGCTTCGGCCAGGATCCGCAGGTCTATGGCATCATGGCCGCACGTGGCCTTTCCGCAGGCTGCCGCACGGAAATGATCCAGCAGCTTGTCGATCTCCGCCGCAAGGAAGTCGAGCTTCTGTCCCGCGACGGCGAAGGGGCGGCCGATGAGTTTTTCTTTGCGACACAGAACGCGCGCCTCGCCAAGAACGCGGAGGAATACTACCGGACAATGTTCCATTCGGATACCTCATCCTGGAACCTGCGTGACCAGCACATGATGGAAACCCTGGTCGAACTCCGCGCCCATTTGCGATCGCGACATGGGGCGGACAAGGTGGTCGTCTGGGCTCACAACTCGCATCTTGGCGATGCCCGTGCCACCGCCATGGGCCGCACCGGCGAGTTGAATATCGGGCAACTGGTCCGCCAGGAATCCGGCACGCAATCCCGGCTCATCGGTTTCACCACCTATACCGGCACCGTGACCGCCGCATCCGGTTGGCATTTGCCTGCGGAGCGGAAGCAGGTGCGCCCGGCCATGGAGGGAAGCTTCGAGCACCTTTTCCACCAAGTCGGTCCGCCGGATTTCTGGATCGATCTCACCCGTGACAATGCCGCAGTGAAAGCACTCGAATCCGCCCGGATGGAACGCGCCATCGGGGTGGTTTATCGCCCGGATACCGAGCGTCGGAGCCACTACTTCGAAGCCAGCCTATCCAAACAGTTCGACGCAGTCATCCATTTCGATCACACCTGTGCGGTCGAGCCGATGGAACGCACGGCGCAATGGGAGCAGGGGGAGCTTCCCGAAACCTATCCCGCCGGGCTATGAGTGCCGACCCGGGTTTTGGGCTGCGCAGACGCCACGACGGGTAATTCGGCCGGGACTCACTCGAGGCAGCGGGTCGAGTGACGCCCTCCAGCGATTGCCTGTTCCGGCGCGCGGAGCTGCATCCTCGCGCCGGTCTCTGGAAAATACCGGGTCCGGATGTCGATGCTGTGAGATCGATCGCGTCATCGCGAGTTCGATCTGCCCAACAACCCATGCGCGTTGGGAAAATTCGCCGGAGTGGTGATTGAAGGGGCGGGCGGGGAGGCAAAGTGGCAGCGATGCCAGGAAATTCGACCGCCAAGAGTGAAAGATAGCATGAGGTTTCACAATAGGTCACACCAGCATGAAACATGCATGGAAGGCAATCAGCGCGCGTGAAGCCTATCGTCACCTTGGCGAGTCCTTGGTGGTTATCGTGTTTCACACACTTGCAAAATTATCGGGTAAGTGAGTTCAAGCCACTTTGATGGCCTGCCTGAATTTTAGGGCGGCCTCGGAGCACTCCTTTCGATTCATGGCGATGCCAACAACAAATGGTGGTGGCGCGGGGGAGAGTGGGCGCACGATCAGGCGAGGTCCTGAAAGGCACTCGAATCCTTGCTGTACTAGCGCTATGCCTCGACCAGCTTCGACGGACGCGATTAAGCTGGTGCAGCTATCGTGTTCTTCCGCAATCTGCGGTACTCTCACATGGCGGGCAAAAAGTCCGGCCAGCCAAGTGTGGTATTCAGGGTAATCTGCCCGCGTGTATGCGATGAGGCGCTCTTGAACAACATCACGAATGGAGACTTTGTCGGCCTGTGCCAGTGGATGAGCCGGATGCACGGCAATGCAAACAGGAAAGCGGCGCAGAGGCTCGAACTTGATTCCAGTCATTCCGTTTGCCGCTGTTTGGATCATCAACGCGACGTGCAGTTTTCCATCGCGCAATCCGCAGATCATTTCCTCTGTTGAAAGATCGTGAAGCTGCACACGCACGTCAGGGCATGATTTCTGGAATTGCCGCAGAGCCGCGGGCAGCAGCTCGACGGTCAGCGAGGGAGCGAAACCCAGATGAATCTCATTGCTTCGGCCGGAGCCGATCATTTTCGCCATCTGCATGGCTTCATCGGCTCTTTGAACGACAGCGCGCGCCTCAGGCAGGAAAGCTCGCCCCGCATCGGAGAGATGCAATGCCTGGGCGCTGCGAATAAACAAGGCGAGGTCAAGCATGTTCTCCAGATCACGAATCTGGCGACTTAAGGACGGCTGCGCCAAATGGAGGCGGGCCGCTGCACGTGTGATATTCTCTTCTTCTGCAACAGCGATAAAATAACGAAGATGGCGCAATTCCATGACCAAAGCATACCTGCAAGGCATGGCAAGCCAAGCAACAAAGTATTATTCAAGCCTTACAAACTTTGCCATATTGGAAACCTTGAATCCCATGATCCAGAACCGAAACCCAGCATCGAAAACGACCATGAAACCATTCCATTACAACCGTCTTGAAAAGGACAACGTAGCCGTGCTGCTTGTCGATCACCAATCGGGGCTCACCAACTTGGTGCAGGACTTTTCCCCAGACGATTTCAAAAACAATGTCCTCGCACTCGCCGATGCAGCTAAATATTTCAATCTCCCAACCATACTGACGACCAGCTTTGAGAATGGCCCGAACGGTCCGCTGGTTCCTGAGCTCAAGGAAATGTTCCCCGATGCTCCATGCATCGCGAGACCTGGACAGATCAATGCATGGGACAATGACGACTTCCTGGCCGCCGTGAAAGCAACCGGGAAGAGGCAGCTCATCATCGCCGGTATTGTGACCGAAGTCTGCGTCGCCTTCCCGGCATTGTCAGCCCGTGAAGAAGGCTATGAAGTGTTCATCGTCACCGATGCCTCCGGTACTTTCAATAAGACCACCCGCGATGCGGCTTGGTCGCGCATGGAAGCAGCGGGCTGCCAACTCATGACTTGGTTTGGAGCCGCCTGCGAACTCCATCGCGATTGGCGCAACGATGTCGAGGGCCTAGGTGCGCTTTTCTCCAACCACCTCCCATCTTACCGTTGCCTGATTACAAGTTACATGGCCGGTTTGGCAGCGGCAAAAAAGTAAGATCACGAATCGCCATGCGTCGCACACATTTCCGAACTGTCATAGCGATGATTTGTTCGAAATTCATATATTTGCGTCGAAAATCAAATTGCAAAAAACTGCCGTTCGAGCGAACCGAACCGGATTGATACTAACACTTGGCTGCCGGTAACGTTGGGTTTTCCGGCGAGGTCGGCCAAGGTTCTGGCGACGTTTATTATCCGATCATGGGAGCGGGCGGAGAAGTTCATTTCCGCCATGGCGTGTTCGAGGCAGCCTTTGCCTTCGGCATTGGGCATGCAGTGATTGCGGATTTGGCGAGCGCCCATCGCGGATTTGGTGAGCGCCCACCGCGGAGTTTTTGGTGAGTTTATCGCTTTTCAACCGGCACAACTGGATCGCCCTGGTTGCCGAAACTCGTTGGCGGATGGTTCCGGAAGATTCGCCAGCCGCGACATCGGAAGTGAGTTTGATGAGATCGACCAAGATAAAGTCGACGTGGATATCGATGCGATCAAACCGAGGTTCCGGAACGCGTTGACGGTATTTTGCGATTTGTTCACCGGGCAGCGGCACTGGTGCTCAGGGTCGCCATCGAATCCGCAGGGGGCACGGAGTATATTTTTGGTGATCATTACATGCAGCTCGAAAAGCAAAAGCCAGACAACCTCAAAGCGGTTGAAGGCCAATGGCAGGAGGCTACGCGCGAAAATACAAAGGAAAGCAACTCCCGAACTCACCAATCATATGTCTGTTCGAAATGCTTGCCTGCCGCGCGTGCCTGGTGCCCCCCCGGCCGCCACTGGTTCCAAGGCGGGTAGCCGGGTGTTACCCCCCTTTTTTCCTCTTCCACGGACCGGCTCCCTAGGGTATG
>CBFGOB010000174.1:0-5866 GCA_965650215.1 uncultured bacterium
GGTGGTTCAAGCCGCCATTGTACATCAGTCGTGCTGCCTGGGCGGCGACCTTCTTGATCAGCGGCAGCACCTAGGCGTCGTCGGTGCGGAGGTAGTATTCGCAGTAGGCGCTTGCACCGTAGCCGATGCCCCAGGGGATGATGTTGAGCGTCGCCTGATCCTTGGTTTTTTCCACCGCCTGACGGACCCAGTCGCGTGCGACCGCGAGGTCCTTTTCCTCGCCGGTGGAAAGCAGGAACAGGAGTGCCTGATCATGGCCCAGAGCCCCGAGGGGATTGCCATTCCTGGCCAGGTAGTCGGCTTCCGCACGGACGATCTTGTCGGACTTCGGGCAATTGAGCGGCCAGGTGTTGCTGTAGGCACCGAGGACCGGAATCTGGATGCTGACCAGTTCGGCGCTGGCGCCCGGGCTGTCCTTGACCAGCAGCTTGATGCTGCCGTCGGTGGCTTCGGCCTGGGTGATGAGGTTGCCCAGCAGGACGCGCGGGTCGATGTCCTTGAGGGTCTTGCCGTTGATGCTTTCGATGATTTGTCCGGGTTTCAACTTGCCGCTGGCGGCGGCGGGGGATCCTTCCTCGACGTTCTTCACCTTCATGCCGAAGGCGGGGATCGTGAGGTCGATGCCGATGCCCACCGGGCCGAAGCGGTACACCGACTGGGGCTTGGTGCCCTTTTCATCCGGATACCAATGGAACATCGGATAGTCCTTGTAATACGAATCCTTGGGCCATCCGGACCAGAGTGAGCTTTTGCCGCCGGCGGCGGGTGCCTGGCTTGGAATCCATGCGGCAAGTAGACACAGGGACAGACCGGTGAGCGAAGGGCGGAATGAACGGAACATGGAGTGATGGGTTGCCGGTTTGCCGGTGCGTGCGGATCGAACGGGAGTCGTATCGGATTCGGGCGCTGATGCAATGATTCAGATGCATGATGCCGTTCGTTGCGGCAGCAGCCGATATCGTGTCGGAATATCGGAATGCGGATCAATTTCCGTCATCCGGCAGGCTCCAATGCTGGAGAAAACGCAGCCATTGTTGCTGCCATTCGGTATCATCGCCGTTGGCAAAGGCGATCGAGCCGCGGTGGAAGGCCGCACCGGCGAGCACGAGTTCGCGGCTTGCGGGATTGCGCTTGGCCAGCACGGGATCCTTGTCCGGCGGGGTGCGCGTGAGCAAGCGGTCGACCAGATCGGCGAATTTGGCACCCACGAAGTGCGGGCGGCCTTGGTCGGAGCTGCGGTGCAGCGAGATCGGCGTGCCGAATTCGATGACCGGTCGGTCGTCGGTGTTGAGCGGGTAGTCCTTGAAGAGGTCTGCGGCGAGGCTCAGGTTGCCGCAGTAGAAGAGCGGGATCGTCTGCGGGTTGATCGGAAGCATCAGGCTCTGCATGTCGCGGTAGCTCGCGCCGGCGATGGCCGCGTGCTTTTCGCGCGCCACGTCGAGGTCGCTCGCGGGAAGCGCGGTGAGGTCGTGGTGACCGATCAGGGCGGCCATCTCCGCGCCGGGCTGGAAGTTTCCGCGCCACAGGCTCACTTGCGGGAAGACCTCGAGCATGGTGCGCGCGATGATGCCGAATTCGTTTTCGCTGACCTGATAGAGTGGCAGCCACTGGACGAAGACCCCGCCGGGTTTCAGGCGTGACTTGACCTGTTGGAAGTGCTCAAGGCTGTAGAGGTTGCCGGTTCCCCTGCGGTACGGGAGGAAGAGGTCCGCATTGATCATCGCATAGTTTCCGCGGGTCGCCATGAGGTGGTTGCGGCCGTCTTCGGTCAGCACGCGCGAGCGCGGGTCGCGGTACAGCCCGTTGGTGAGGTCAGGTCCGCCGTTGCCGCCGGCGAAGTATTTTTTCGAGGCGGCGACGACGCTTGGCGACAGCTCGCAGGTGACGACCTGTTCGATCTTCGGGAAATCGTTGCGGTTGAGCGCTTCGCCGGCGGTGATGCCGGTGCCCATGCCGAGGAAGAACACGCTGTCGGTATCGGGATAGGCGAGCAGCGGGATGCGTGCCTGGAACACCTGCGGGCCATAGGCTTCGGTGGAGCCGAGGGTGTAGTTCGAGTTGATTTTCACCAGCAGGTGTCCCTGGGCGTTTTTGACCACCGAGACCGAGCAATCGCTCGCCTGCCATTGTTCCAGCAGGGTTTCCGGATTGCCCCGGGTGTCGGTGGTGGCGGTGACCGGCAGGCGGCCCGGGCTCCACACGGTGAGCGAAAGAATGAGCAGGACGCATGCGGCGATCTTGGTGCGGCTGAGGGTTTGGCCAGCGAGCGGGATGAGGACGGCGGCGATCAGATAAATGGCGGCGAGGACTTGCATCGAGCGCCAGAGGCCCAGCCATTGGAGCAACAGGAAACCGCAGGCAAGGGATCCGAGGATGGCGCCGAGGGTGTTGATGGCGGAGAGCCTGCCGATGCTTTTTCCCGGCTGCTCGGCGAATTGCTCTTCGCCTTTCATCAGGAAGGGAAAGACGGTGCCGAGCAGGAGGCTCGGCAGGCCGATCGTGGCGAATCCGGTGAGGAAGAGTTGAAGCGCGTAACGCGCGAAGTGGGTGTCGCTGGGCAGCATTTGCAGCTTGTTGGTGAAGCCCATGAAGAGGAAGGGGCAAAGCACCAGCGAAGCCGCACCGGCGGTGAGCAGAATGACCAGCGTCCTCGCGGGCGAAACGCCCGCACTCGCCAGCCGCGAGGCGAGGTAGGCGCCAAGCGCGAGGCAGACCAGCACGATGATGAGCACGGTTGAAAAGCTGTAGACCGTATTTTCGTGGACTTGGGCGAACATGCGGGTCCACAGCACCTCGAGGCCCAGGAGGTTGAAACCGGAAAGGAAGGCGAGCAGGCCGAGCTGCTTGCGCGACATGGCCGCGGCTGGCGGCGCAGGGACCGGCTTTCCACGTTTTCTGGGTGTGGCTGACGGAGTGCCCTGCGGCTGAGCGTCGGGTTCGGATCCATCGGTGGCGGGGCGCTTTCGCGACAGTCCGAAGGCCAGCGCCCCGGCGAGGAGCGACACGCCGATGGCCGTGGCGCAGGTCAGGCGGTAGCCGAGCTGGCCGATGAACACAAACGCGGCGGCGAAAGCGCCGCAGGCCGCACCGATCGTGTTGACCGCATAGATCCGCGCCGTGGTTGTGCCGAACTCGGATCGTCGGCCGACGAGGCATTGGCCGAGAACCGGGATGGTTCCTCCCATCAGGAAGGCCGGGGGAAAGACCATCAGCAGGGTCCACAGGAGCTTGAAGGCGAGCAGGCCGAGGCCCTTGCCGTCCTCGCCGTAGAGCATCGGATAGAAGTGGAGGCAGGCCTTGGGGGCGGCGAGGACGGCGAGTCCGGTCAGGCCGATGCCGAGTTCCAACCAGCCGTAGGTTCGGAGCGGCTGTCCGAGCGCCTGGCTGCGCCGTCCCCAGAACCAACTGCCGCCAGCGAGGCCGCCGAAGAAGACGGCGAGCGTGAGGCCCGCGGCGTGGGAGGTGTTGCCAAAGACCAGGCCGAGCTGGCGCATCCAGAGGATTTGATAGACGAGGCAGGCGAAGCCGGAGAGGAAGATCATCGCTTGAAGGGTCAACCCGCGACCGCTGTGCCATCGATGAGGGACAGCGGACGGTCCGGCCGCCGGCGCCGACGTGGGGCTGTCCGCATCCGGAACCGTTGCAGTGGCTTTTCGCTTCGAGGGGTAGCGCTTCATGCGGGACCTGTTTGGGCAGGGCTGGTCACGCTGACCAGCATTTCTTGGCGGGGGCGGATCCGGGCTGCGCATATTTGATGATTTCCGCACAGAATCTTTGAAATTCCGGGGCAAAAGTCCTATAGTCGCGACAACCAAAACACACGATCATGGGATTGGAAAAAATGACTCAAAAGCTGCAGGAGGCGCTGCAGTCGGCGCAGGGGATTGCCTCGAAGTCGGCCCATCCGGAGCTCAAGAGTGTCCATGTGCTGTTTGCCTTGTTGCAGCAGGACGGCGGCATCCTCGTGCCGATCCTGCAAAAAGCCGGCGTGGATGTCGCGAAGCTCAAGGCTTCGGTCGCGGAATCGCTCTCGCGCGAGCCCAGCGTCCAGGGTGCGGGCACGCAGCCGCAGATCAGCATCGGCCTGCGGGCGACGCTCGAATCGGCCGACAAGGCACGTGAATCGCTTGGCGACGATTACCTCAGCGTCGAGCATTTCCTGCTCGGGGCGCTCGAGGGCGACTCGCCGGCCGGCCAGTTGCTCAAGGCTGCGGGCATGACCGAGAAGAAAGCGAAGGAGGCGATCCAGGGCGTGCGAGGTTCGCAGAAGGTCACCGACGAAAATCCGGAAGGAAAATACCAGACCTTGGAGAAATACGGCACCGACCTCACCGCGCGGGCCCGCGAGGGGAAAATCGATCCGGTGATCGGCCGGGACCACGAAATCCGCCGTGTCCTCCAGGTGCTTTCGCGGCGGACCAAGAACAACCCGGTGCTGATCGGCGAGCCCGGCGTGGGCAAGACCGCGATTGTCGAAGGCCTGGCAAGGCGCATCGTTTCCGGCGACGTACCGGACTCGATGAAGGGCAAGTCGGTGGTGTCGATGGACCTCGGCGCGATGCTGGCCGGCGCGAAATACCGTGGGGAATTCGAGGACCGGCTGAAGGCGTTTCTCAAGGAGGTGACCTCGGCCGAGGGCAACATCATTTTGTTCATCGACGAGTTGCACACGATCGTTGGTGCCGGCTCGGCCGAGGGCGCGGTCGATGCGTCGAACCTGCTCAAGCCCCAGCTTGCGCGAGGCGAGCTGCATGCGATCGGTGCGACCACGCTCGACGAATACCGGAAGCACATCGAGAAGGATGCCGCCCTCGAGCGGCGCTTCCAGCCGGTGATGGTTGGCGAGCCGAGCGTCGAGGACAGCATCGCGATTCTGCGCGGGCTCAAGGAACGCTACGAGGTCCACCATGGCGTGCGCATCCAGGACGGGGCGCTGGTGGCGGCGGCGGTCTTGTCCGACCGCTACATTTCCGACCGCTTCCTGCCGGACAAGGCGGTGGACCTGATGGATGAGGCGGCGTCGCGCTTGAAGATCGAACTCGATTCGATGCCGACCGAGATCGACGAGCTCGAGCGCCAGATCATGCAGCTTGAGATGGAGAAGAAGGCGCTTGAAAAGGAAACCGACAAGGCCTCGTCGGCGAGGTTGGCGAAGGTGATCGAGGAGCAATCGAACCTCAAGGAGCAGTCGTCCGGATTGATGGCGCAATGGCGCAACGAAAAGAAGGTCATCGACACGGTGCGCGGCGCCCAGGAGCGGATCGAGACGCTCAAGGGCGATGCCGAGAGGGCGCAGCGGATCGGCGACCTGACACGGGCGTCGCAGATCACCTACGGCGATCTGCCCGAAGCCAACAAGGCGCTCGAGGCGGCGCAGCAGGAATTGGCCTTGCTGCAGAAGAACGGTGCGATCCTCAAGGAGGAGGTGACCGACGAGGACATCGCGCGCGTCGTTTCGTCATGGACGGGCATTCCGGTGAACCGCTTGCAGGAAGGCGAGAAGCAGAAGCTCGTGCAGATGGAGCAACGCCTCGGCGAGCGCGTGGTCGGCCAGAAGAAGGCGATCACGGCCGTGTCGAATGCCGTGCGCCGTGCACGTGCCGGCCTGCAGGATGAGAACCGCCCGATTGGCTCGTTTCTCTTCCTCGGCCCGACCGGCGTCGGCAAGACCGAGTTGTCGAAGGCGCTCGCGGAGTTCCTGTTTGATGACGAGGGAGCGATGATCCGCATCGACATGTCGGAATACATGGAAAAGCACAGCGTCGCCCGGCTGATCGGCGCGCCTCCGGGATATGTCGGTTATGACGAGGGCGGGCAGCTGTCCGAAACCGTGCGCCGCAAGCCGTATTGCGTCGTGCTTTTCGAC
>CBFGOB010000175.1:0-5866 GCA_965650215.1 uncultured bacterium
CCGGCAGCGGACTCGTCGCCAAGGATGGCCCGCTGAAAGGCTTCACCATCGCCGGGAAAGACAAAACCTTCGTCCCCGCCAAGGCCGAAATCCAAGGCAACACGGTCGTCGTTTCCGCCGATGGCATGGCGGATCCCATCGCCGCCCGCTACGGCTGGGACAACGTTCCCGATGTGAACCTTTACAACCAGGAGGGCCTGCCGGCTTCGCCGTTCCGGACCGACACACCTTGAAAAATTCCATACCACGCCTGCTGATTGCTTTGGTTTGCATCCTTGCGCCCGCCGCGTTCGCCAGTCTGACCGATTTCACCCACGGAGAAACCCGCACGGACAACACGCAGGCCAGCGGCAGCGGCATCCCGTCACGCGCACCGGACCTCGACGTGCTGCCCGGATTCCGGCAACCGCCACCTGGCTATGGGCAAGTCCCGTTCTGGTGGTGGACAGGCGACAAGCTGGATACGGACCGCATGATCGGGCAACTCAAAGAGTTGCACAAGAAAGGGATCAGCGGCGTGCAGGTGAATTATTCCCACTACGATACTCCCGGCTGGTTGACCGAACAGGATGAGCCGGAGATTTTTTCCGAAGCGTGGTGGGACGTGTATTCCAAAATCTCCAAGGCCTGTGCCGAGCTCGACATGGGTATCGGTCTGAGCACCTATACCCTGGACTGGCCTCGCGGCGCGCCCAACCTTTTCTACAAATTGTTTTACCAAAAACCCGAGCTGAACGCGATCCAACTGGAGCGTGGCCAACGGCTGCGCGTACGCGGCGGTGAGACCAAGACCCTGGATTGCGCGCCGGACCAGTTCGCCGTGCGGGCCTATCCGCTGGCGGCGGGAAAAATCCAGCGTGGCGGAGTGGACCTCACGTCGTTCACCAAGGACGGCAAGCTCACGTGGACCGCACCGGATGGTGATTGGGAAATTTGGACGTTCCGCGCCGCACGCCAAGCCGGCTCGCTCAACCCGCTCATGGCCGGATCCGGCGACACGGTGATCAAAGGCTTCTTCCAACCGTTCCAGGACCGCAATGCCGGCAAATCGTCGCAAGGGCTGAACTACTTCTTCAATGATGAATTGCACATCGGCGTGGAGAAGTTCGCATGGAACCCTGATTTCGCCTCGGAATTCCGCCAGCGCAAGGGCTACGACCTGCTCGAGGTCCTGCCTGCCATGTGGGAGGATCTGGGCAGCATCACCCCCAAAGTGCGGATGGACTACGCCGATGTGCGGATGTCGCTGATGGAAGAGCGTTACTTCCGGCCCATCCACGCCTGGCATGCGTCGCGCGGCATGATCTTCGGCTGCGATAGCGCTGGCCGCGGTCTTGAGCCCAATGAATTTGGCGATTATTTCCGTGCCACGCGATGGTACTCCGCGCCCGGGCATGACACGCCGGGCGGCAAAGCCGACCTCATCAAGGGCAAGGTTTCGTCCTCGATTGCCAATCTCTATCAGCGTCCGCGCGTCTGGCTCGAAGGGTACCACAGCATGGGCTGGGGGGCCACGCCCGAATGCCTGATGTTCGCTACCCGCGAGAACTACCTCTACGGATGCACACTTCTCAACCTGCACGGACTCTACTACACAACCTACGGCTCGTATTGGGAATGGGCCCCTCCCTGCTACCATTTCCGCATGCCCTACTGGGCCCATATGGATGTTTTCCTCGGCTATTTCGATCGGCTATCCTATCTCCTGAGTCAGGGGCATCTGGTGAGCGATGTGGCGATTGTATACCCGGTCGCACCCTATGAAGCGGAAACCGGCGGTAGCAAAGCCCGCGCCACCGCCTTTGATCTGGGACGCAAGTTGATGGGCGCCGGCATCAACTTCGAATTCATCGACAACGATTCGCTCGCCCGCGCCACGGTCGTGAACGGCCGCCTGACCATTCCGGAGGCCGGCGCGTCCTACCAGGCGCTGGTTTTTCCCGACATGAGTGCCGTGCGCTGGCCGAGCATCGAAAAAGCGGCGGCCTTCGCCCAAGCAGGCGGCAAGGTCTATGCCGTGGGGGCCTTGCCCTATGCATCAGACCGTGCGGGCCGCGACGATGCCGAACTCGCCACGATGAATGATCGCGCCTTCAAACCCGGTCGCCGGCTGGCCAATACCGCGCAAGCCGTCGATGCCATCCGCAACGCCTTCGTGCAGGACGTGCGCGGCCTCCACCAGACCGTCCGCTCCCTGCATCGCAAGGCGGGTCCGCGTGACGTGTACATGGTGATGGACGCGAAACCGGGAACGGTGGTCGAATTCCGCGCCAAGGGCGCGGCGGAACTTTGGGATCCGTGGACCGGCACGGTATCACCGTTGAACGTAACCGCCGAAACCGCCACGGGCACCCAGGTGGAACTGCCGCTCGAAGCGTATGAAGCCCAGGTGGTGGTCTTCACGCCGGGCAAGAAACACGTGAATCCTCCGCCCGGCGACATGCGGCCCGCACAAGAAAAGTTGCTGCCCAAGGAATGGACCGTGGCGTTCCTGCCGACCATGGACAACAGCTCCGGCGATTTCCGGATGCCGGTCACTCCCGACAACCAACTGATCGGCCCGGAGGCACGCCGCTTCGCATGGGCCCGTGAATCCGGAAGTCTGGCCTCGTCCGCCATGTTGCCCGCGACGGACGACAGCCAATGGGAAAAGAAACTGCACGGGTTCGGCACCCAGTTCTATCTGTTGGGACCGTTGCCGAAAGAAGGCGATGTCGGCCCACTGGAAGCGGAGTTGGCCAGGCTGACCCACGTCGATCCAGCGGTCCCGGTAAGTGTCGGAGGCAAAACGCTGACCTGGCGTCCGTACGACTTCTCATGGCGCTACGGCAAGGAGGGGGACTCCGGCCATCAGGGGTATCACGGACTCAAACGCACCATCACCGACGACTTCCTTTGCCTGGGCAAGGCTGTCAACGGCCACAACGAAACCCGTTACGTCGAGGAAACTGCCGGCGGGCGCTACTATCTCTGGAGCTGTGCCACGATCGACGCGGCGACCATCGCGGACATTTCTGTCAGCAGGAATGCACCCTCCGACAAGAGCCACACCTCGCCAATCATTACTCCCGCCGCGGTTTATGTGAACGGCGTAGCCGTGGCGGACCTCGGCAAGGGCGTTGCCCTCAAAGCCGGGGCCAACCCGATCCTGATCCGCTACGACGGCGCCGGCCGCGGCCACTTCGTATTGCGTCGTCAAGGTGCGGACCTGCCTGCAAAGCAGCAAGCGCTGGCGATGCGCTGGTTTGGCGACGACGGTGTGATTCCGTTTGACGTTTCGGCCGGGTCCGCCCCCGCCGAGTGGTTCCGATTCGTGTCCGCACCCGGCACCTCGGCGATCCGGGTGCATGCGCAAGGAACGGTCCAGGCTTGGCTCGATGGCCAACCGATGACGGCGGCAGACAACGGGCGCTTTGTGGCCACCATGGTTCCCGCCCACCCGGCGGTGGTGGCCTTGCGCGTGCAGGCGGCGCGTGCCGGACTCAGCGGCGGCGGCCTCATCCCCGACCCCGTCACGGTCGAAACTGACGGCACCGGCGTGATGACAACTGGCGACTGGTCCAAGATCGGCATCCTTCATAACTACTCGGGCGGCGTCCACTACCGCACGCAAGTGATCCTCAGCGGCGACCAAACCAGGGGCAAAGTGATGCTCGATCTGGGGAATGTAGCCGGCACCGCGGATATCCGCGTCAACGGCCGGTCGGCCGGCGTTCGCGTCGCTCCGCCGTGGCGGCAGGAGGTCACCGGCTTGCTGAAAGAGGGCAACAACACCATTGAGGTCATGGTTTGCAATACCCTGTCAAACCACTACCAAACGATACCGTCGCGTTATCGAGGCGAGCCGATTTCCGGTCTCTTGGGGCCGGTGCGTTTGCTATCCCGCGACTGGCCCGCCCCCTGAGTTCGCGACGCCGTTTCCCCGGTAGTCATCCTATTCCCAGCTGCCATCACGCGGATGATCGAAAGACTCCTCCTGATCATTGCAGCCCCGCTGACCCATGCACTTTGATCGAAAAAAGCAGGTTTGCTCGTGAGAGCAAAGGCGCTTCACCCTGGATAAGGAAGATGCCCGCACTGCGGTCACACCCGAATCCTGGAAATTTCCCGATTCCGTCCAAGTGGCTCCCTGCGGCGGGATGCCGCTCGAGATCCGCGAGCCGCGGTTTCTATCGCTTGGCAAAATCAACAATGCGGCCATGACGGTCACCACCGACATCGGCGACGCCGCGGACATCCACCCGAGGAACAAGCAACCGGTCGGCCAACGCTTGGCACTTGCCGCACGCGCCTTGGCGTATGGCGAGAACATCGAATACTCCGTTCCGCTCTACGAATCGATGAAGGTTGAATCCGGCAAGATCGTCCTCCATTTCCGCTACACCGGCAACGGACTCGTCGCCAAGGATGGCCCGCTGAAAGGGTTCAGCATCGCCGGTAAGGACAAGGCCTTCGTTCCTGCCAAAGCCGAAATTCAAGGCAACACGGTGGTCGTTTCCGCCGATGGCATCGCGGATCCCATCGCCGCCCGCTACGGCTGGGAGAACGTCCCCGACGTGAACTTTTTCAATCAGGAAGGACTGCCGGCATCTCCGTTCCGGACGGATATCGAGTGAAGTCGATTGCAAAAAAACACTCCAGGCGGCGGCAACGCCTTAACCTTACAGATCAAGGCATTCTCTCAAGGCCTGCGACGGTGGATCATTGCCGCTTTCAGATGTTATGCGGAATGAAATCTGAGACGATAGGATGCCTCCATCCAAATTAAGTCATTGATAATCAAAGGACTTTCATTTTTCAGGGCCGGATTCCATTCGCTTTTAGGGACAAGCATCGTCCAAACGAATTGCTGATCAGACCGATTCTGGCTGCACCATTTCGAGACACAGTAGAGAAAACACTTTGTTTTCGACGGCGCGCTTAAATTTGGTCTATCAGGGAAGCAATATGCATTCAAAAAACCCTTGGACTAGAATTGGCCATGCCGCAGTCACGATCCCGGAGACCGCCGCCAACACCCTCGGCACACCCACTGCATTTCGGCTGCATTGGCTTTCGCAAGCAGTGCTGAGAAGCCTGCTCTGCGCGTTTGCATTCATCGTCGCGCCCGCAGCCTTTTCCGCGCCCCCTGATCTGACGAACGGCGAAACGCGCACGGACAATGGCGACAACAACCTCGGTCCCACCGGCATGCGCGGATGGATGTACCAGGTCAACGCCGACACTGCCGACAGCCGTCAGATCCTGGTCACGGAAGTGCACGCCGGATCCCCCGCTGCAGGCATCCTTGCCGCCAATGACGTGATCCTCGGAGCAAGCGGCACCGGTTCCCCGCCAACGCTTTTCACCGCTGATGCCCGCAAGAGCCTTGCCTACGCCATCGCCGATGCCGAGGCCCGCAACCCGGCCACCTTGCAACTCCTCCGCTGGCGTGCCGGAGTCACCGATACGGTGCAGCTCACCCTTCAATACCTCGGTGCCTACAGCGCCACCGCCCCCTACAACTGCCCGAAATCCGCCGCCATTCTGGAGATGGGCCTTCAGAAAATGATGGCCGGTGAAACCTCCGGGATGTACTCGCTCGGGACCCTTGCGCTACTCGCCGCCGACGACCCATCCAATCCCAACAACGCCGCACGCCAGACCCGCGCCCGCAACGAGGTCTTGGCCCTGATTCCCCCCGCAGCCACCTTGGCAAAAATGAACGCGCCAGTCATCAACAGATACTGGCCAAAACCCTGGGCTGCCGGACACATCCTGATCGTCCTCTGCGAATATTATCTCAAGACCAATGATGCGGCCGTTCTTCCTGCCATCGATGCCTACGTGAATGTCATCGAAAAAGGTCAGAGCCCTTTCGGTTCGG
>CBFGOB010000176.1:0-5862 GCA_965650215.1 uncultured bacterium
GGATGACCACTCAACCGATGGCACGGCCGCCATCGCCCGCGACATGGGTGCACGGGTGATTGCCTCAGCCCCGCTCCCCGACGGCTGGCGCGGCAAAACCTGGGCCTGCCATCAGGGCGCGCAAGCGGCACGGGGCGAACGACTCTGCTTCCTCGACGCCGACACCTGGTTTGAAAGCGGCGGCCTCGCGCGCTGGCTCGCACTGGATCAGGGTGCTGCGCTTTCCATCGGCCCCTGGCATGAGATCCAACGGCCCTACGAATCCCTCTCACTCTTTTTCAACATCGCGATGGTCGCCGGCACGGTTCCCAAGGGCCTGTTCGGCCAAGCCCTGCTGATCGACCGGCGGGACTACGCACGCAGCGGAGGCCACGAAGGCACGAAGTCGCACATCCTCGAAAACGTGCACCTCAGGCTCCAGCTCGATGCTGCAGGCATCCCGAGTCACAGCGCACCGGGTCGCGGCATGATCCGTTTCCGCATGTATCCGGGCGGCATCCGCGAGCTCATCGAAGGCTGGACCAAAGGCTTCGCCTCCGGCGCAAACCACAGCTCGGCACTGTGGCTCATCGTGCTGTGGATGATCGGGTTGATGGCCAGCGCCATCGGCCTCGCGGTCGCCGGCGAGCCGGCCGTGTGGGCTCCGCTGTACCTGCTTTACGCGCTCCAGGTCGGATTGATCGCGCGCAGGATCGGCTCCTTCCCCTGGCCATCCGCCCTCCTGTTTCCCATTCCCCTGCTCTTCTTCTTCGCCATCTTCAGCCGTTCGGCGCGGAAAGGCGGACACAATGTCACTTGGAAAGGCCGCACCATCGATGCTCATTGAACTGCCGATCCCCTGGACCATTGCGCTCAACGTGCTCGGTTGGCCAAGCATCCAGCTCGCGCTCGCTTGGGCGTTCACCCGTATTCCGGACCCGCTCTTCCACCCGCCGTCGCCCGCCGGGTTCGAGGCTGATGGCGAATTCTATCAGAAGGCATTCCGCATCCGCGCATGGAAAGACCGGCTGCCCGATGCCGCCGGCTGGTTTTCCGGCGGATTCGCCAAGGCGCGGATGCGCGAAACCACACCCGCATACCTCGGACGTTTCATTCTCGAAACTTGGCGGGGCGAACTCTGCCACTGGACGGCGCTCGCCTTCATCCCCCTGTTCTTTCTCTGGAATCCTTGGTGGGGCGACCTGATCGTCGCCGCCTACGCCCTCGGCGCAAACCTGCCCTGCATCCTCGCGCAACGCCACAACCGCATCCGGCTGCAACGCCTCATCATACGCCGCGCCGGCCCTGCATCGCGCGCATCAGGGTAAGCTCGTCCGCATGCTCCAGGCCGCCGCCCGCCGGCAGACCCTGGGCAATGCGCGTCAGCCTGCAGTTCCTGCCGCGCAGGAGCTCGACCAGATAGTTCGCGGTCGCCTCGCCTTCCACATCGCTACCGAGAGCAAGAATCACCTCGACCTCGTGCGCGTAGCCCTCCAGACGCCTCAGCAACGAAGGAATCCGCAGGTCTTCGGGAGAAACCCGATCCAAGGGTGACAACTTTCCGCCGAGGCAGTGGTAGCGTCCGTGAAAAGCGCCCGAACGCTCCAAAGGCAGCACATCGGTCGCCTGCTCGACGACACACAAGGTCGCATCATCCCGCTTGGGATCGTCGCAGATCCCGCAGGACTCGGCGGTGGCAAAAAATCCGCAAACCGGACACGCGGACACCTTCGCCTCCGCGTCCACCAATGCGGCCGCCAGTTCTCCGGGCCTGGCTTTCGGATGCTGCAGAAGCCATACGGCTATCCGCTCGGCACTGCGCGGCCCGACACCCGGCAAGTGCTTGAGCTCGCCAATCAATGTTCTCACCGGTTCTGGAAAGTCAGCTCGCTTCATGATGTGCGGAACTCCGTTGTTTCTCTCCGCGGGCCGCGAGCCACAGCGCCGCCGCACCCGATCCGAAGGTCACCAAACCTGCCAGCCCGACTTCGGGTTGATAGGCCGCCAGCGACAGGACCGGCGCCCAGGCAAGCATGACAATGCAGGCCGAAAGCCATAGGATCATCCGCTGAAAGGCCCCTCTGCTCGCCAGAATTCCGAGCGGCAGGCCGAAAGCCGACACCAGCGCGGCACCCCACCGCACCGCCACCGGCAACGGCCGCGGCAACGCCTCACCCAGCTGCGCGCTCATCCACACCGTGAGCGGATCCTCAAGCCGCGCGATCCAACCAAGCAGTTCCAGACCAAGCGCCACCAGCAGGGCCAGCAGTCCAATCCGGACGGCCCGCCCCAGAATCGGGGGGCACCCTTGCGGGTCAGGACTGGATGGCAGCGCGGTCACGTCGGCAAGCCTAAGGGTTCTTGCGCCGCAATCAAGAGGACTGCGCGGTTCAATGCGCCGCCCCCTGGTGTTCCTGGATGTATTCCTGTTTCAATCCGAGATCCTCAGGAGCATGCAGCACCAGCATCTTCATGCGGGCATCGGCAGGCACCTGCTTGCGCGTCATTTTGGAAACCACCACCATCAGCAGGATCGCCACAGGGACCGTCCAGATCGCCGGTTGCTCGCACAGGATGCGCAACAGCGGGTGCTCGCGCCACAAGGCGGTCAGGGCATCGGGAACCCATTCGACACCCGCTTCGGCCGCCGCCGACTGGCCGGACTTCGCGATGATGTCGCTGACGCTCGTCAGGGTCACACAAACCAGAGCCAGCACTCCGCCACCGAGCATCCCGGTCGCGGCGCCCTTCATCGTCATGCCGCGCCACCAGGCGCTCATGAACAGCAGGGGGAAATAACTGGCCGCCGCGATCGCAAAGGCCTGGCCGACCATGAAGTTGATATCGAGCAACTCGACCTGCATACCCAGCAAGGTCGCGACCCCTCCGCATCCCACGGCCGCATACTTGAACATCCGCATGCGCTGCTCTGGGGTGGCACCGGGCTTGAGCATCCGGCCGTAAATATCGTGCGCCACCGCACCGGTCATCGAAACCAGCAGCCCGCTGAAGGTGCTCATGAACGCGGCGAAGGCGCCGGCACAGGTAATGCCGCTGAGCACCGAACCCAGCAATCCCCCACCGCCCAGCAGGGTCGGCAGCTCGAGCACCACCTTGTCGGGCCCCTGCGAGCCGAGCGCATTGTAGAGTTCCGGCATCAGGTTGCGTCCCAGCACACCGAATACCGGTGGGAATACATAGAACACACCAATGAGAATCATGACCCACATGGTGGTTCGCTTGGCCGCCACCCCGTCCGGGTTGGTGTAGAAGCGGACCAGGATGTGCGGCAAACCCGCCGTGCCGCAGACCAAGGCGATGATCAACGAATAGGTATAGAGCAGGGACAAGGGCCGCGCTTCCTCCTTCGACAGGCCCGCCGCATTGGCCGCCTTGGTCGTCAGGGGACCGAAGGGACTGATCCAGGCCTCGTCGCGCGGCGCCTTGGCAGGCAGCTCCTTCCTCAGGGATGCGGAGCCGTCCTCGACTTGTCTCACGATCGCCGGGGCTTCACCCGGAGCCTGGTTCATCGACAGGTTCTTGCCGTAGCCGCCATAGACGAACAGCAGCACGAAGATCGGCACCGAAATCGCGAACATCTTGATCCAATACTGCACCGCTTGGACCAGGGTGATGCCCTTCATCCCGCCCATCGCGACATTCAGCGTGATCACCGCACCCACCACCGCCACGCCCACCCAATACGGCAGGCCGGGGAAAATATAGGAAAGGGTGGTGCCCGCTCCCTTCATCTGCGGCATCGTGTAAAAGAATCCGATGAACAGCACGAAACAGACCGCAATCCGGCGGAACATCGGTGAGTCGAAGCGGCCTTCGGCAAAATCCGGAATCGTGTAGGCACCGAAGCGGCGCAGCGGGCCGGCGATGAACAGCAACAGGAACAGGTATCCGCAAGCGTAACACACCGGATACCACAAGGCATCGTAACCCATCGACATCACCATGCCGGCGATGCCCATGAAACTCGCGGCACTCAGGTATTCGCCGGAAATCGCGGATGCGTTCCAACCGACCGACACCGAACGGCCGGCGACAAAGAAGTCGGAGGCGGATTTCGAGGTCTTGGCGGAACGGAAACCCATCCAGATGGTGGCCACCACCGTGATGACCGAAAGCGTGAGGATCCAGGGATCAATTTGGGAGAAATCCATAATCGTTGGGTGGGGATGCAATCAGGAAAGGCTCTGGTTTTTCCGGCGGGCGAGCTGGACCTCCGCTTTCTCAAGCGAGATCGAGCGGTTGATGAACCATTTGGCGATGATCCAGACATACGGAAAGAACAGCACGCCGAGCAGAAGCCAGCTGAGAGTGAATCCCGCCACCCGGCGGGCCATGAATTCGGGCGCGAAATAGTTCAGCAGCGGCAAGCCCAGCAACAGGACCAGGAAAGCCGAGGCGCAGGTGATCGAAAGACGGAGCTGTCGCTTCATCAGCTCGCGGAGAAACTCCTCACTGTGGATGTAATCGGAGGATTCGGAATTCGGATCGGACATGGATGGCTATGGGTTTGTGTCGCAACAGACGGCACCTGCCTCGAAGGCAGGAGCATCCGCCAAACCTGCTTTTCAGAAAGATCGCGTCAAGAACGATTTGGCGGCTGGCCGGACCCTGCCGGTCGCATGGCGTGAAGTTATTCATTCCACGCACCGGCATTTGCCACTAGCCTGCTGTCATGACGCTGCTGCATCGCTTCCTGGATCCCTCCAATACCTCGCTCAAGATATGCGGAGTCACCCGGGCTTGCGATGCCGGCGAACTGGTCGCTCTCGGTGTCGACGCGCTCGGCGTGAATTTCTGGCCGCAATCCAAACGCTACCTTGCGGAAGCCGATGCGCAATGGTTGTTGCCTCTTGCGGGACAGATCCTGCGCGTGGGTGTCTTTGTCAATGCGGAGCCGGTCCAAGCGCTCCGACTCTGGAGGGACGGCCTGATCGATGCGATCCAACTCCATGGTGACGAAAGCCCCGACCAGACCCGCTTCTATCGCGATGAAGGAGCTCCATGCATCAAGGCCGTCGGCGTCGAGAATGCCGACAGCCTGAAACAGGCCGAAGCATTCGGTGCCGACGCCCTGCTGCTCGACGCCCATGCTCCCGGCGTTTACGGCGGCACGGGCATCCCCTTCGACTGGCAAAGCGCGGTGGCTTTCAAAACGCAGCACCCAAGAATCCCGGTCATCCTTGCCGGCGGCATCGTCGCTTCCAACGCACGGATGGCGGCCGACACCGTCCAGCCCTGCGCCCTTGACGTCGCCTCGGGTGCTGAAATTTCCCCAGGCATCAAGGACCTCGAAAAGGTCAAGGCCCTGCTGCGCGCCATCCGCCCGTGATTCCGATGCTCACCGACTCGCACTGCCACCTTGCCTCCCATCGATACGGGCCGTCGGAAGTCCGGGCCTTGATCGACCGCGCGAAGGCCGCGGGGGTCTCCCGCATGATCACGCTCGCCACCTGCCTCGGCGATCTCGACGCCAATCTCCGGATCGCGCTCGACCCGGCAGTCCATGCCTGCGTCGGCATCCACCCCTGCGATGTCCATCACGCACCGGATGACGCGATCGACCTGCTCTCGGGCCACTGCGCCGACCCGCGGGTGTGCTCAATCGGCGAAACCGGCCTCGACTACTACCACCCGGCACCGGAGGGCTGGAACGAAGCGGACTTCCGCGCACGACAGCAACGGTCGCTGCGGCAGCACTTCGAACTCGCCGCGCTCGCCGGGCTCAACATCGTCATCCACACGCGCGATCGCGAAGGCTGCCAATCCTTCGAGGATGCGCTCGCGGTTTACCGGGATCATCACCGGCAGGTCCGCGCGGTCTTCCATTGCTTCGCCGGTTCCTGGGAAAAAGCTGAAAAAGTC
>CBFGOB010000177.1:0-5861 GCA_965650215.1 uncultured bacterium
CCCTCATCCTTCCGCATCAGGCCGTGATCGACAAAAATCGCGCGCATGTTGGCACCGGCCGCGTGCAACAACACCGCAAGCACGGTGCTGTCCACACCGCCGGAAACCCCGCAGACAACCTGCTTGTCACCGACTTGTTGGCGGATCCCCTCAATGATCTCGCGCTTGAGGTCGTCGATCCGGAATGGCAGCAATCCATTCGCCAACAGCAGGAAGTTGTGCAGCATGCGCATGCCCTCGTGACTGTGGGTCACCTCGGGATGGAACTGGATGCCATAGAAGCGTTCATTCCAGCGCAGCGACACCGGCGTGCCATGCTGGTTCTTGGCGATGACCTCCGCGCCTTCAGGCAGGTTGCGGACCGTGTCCGAATGGCTCATCCAGACCTGTGAGGAACTCGAAACCCCTTCATACAAACCCTTGCACTCTACCGGATAGAGATTCGCCGGGCCGTATTCGCGCTTGTCACTCTTCTCGACGGTGCCACCGAACTTGATGTTGAGCAGCTGCATGCCGTAGCAGACGCCGAGGACCGGCACGTTGAAGTTCTTCAACGCCTCGAAATCGAGGTCGGGGGCATCGGCGTCGCTGGTGCTTTTGGGCCCGCCGGAAAGAATGATCGCCCCGGGCTGACCGATGTCTGGAAAATCCTCGATGGCGTGCAACTTGGCGAAATAACCCAACTCCCGAACCCGGCGGACAATCAGCTGGGTGTATTGGGAACCAAAATCGATAACGGCGACGTGATTGGAATCGTGCATGGACTGGAAGATGTGAATCGGATGGAAAATGTGAGGATGGGCGGAACCCGCCCGGTCCACAATCAATGATTTCGGAATCCCGGAATCAACCGAGCGGCTGGTAATTGGTCGGCTCTTCGGTGATCACGATATCGTGAACGTGGCTTTCGCGCAGCCCCCCCGGAGTCACCCGGACGAATTCCGCGCGCTGGCGCAATTCGGCGAGGGTTCGGGCACCGACATAGCCCATGCCGGACTTCAGGCCACCCATGAGCTGGAACACCACATCCGACAAGGGACCCTTGTAAGGCACCCGGCCCTCGACCCCCTCGGCAACCAGCTTGCCCGAGCTGTTCTGCCCGTAGCGGTCCCCCGAGCCTTTCTGCATCGCGCCGATCGACCCCATCCCACGATAGGTTTTGAAGCGCCGACCCTGATAGTGTACCGTCTGGCCGGGACTCTCGCGGGTTCCGGCAAGCAGCGATCCGAGCATCACAAGGTCGGCCCCCGCCGCAATCGCCTTCACAATGTCGCCGGAGTAACGGATGCCGCCGTCGGCGATCACCTTGACGCCGTGTTCGCGGCAGTGGTCCGCGACATTTCGGATGGCCGTGAATTGGGGCATCCCGACTCCCGAAATCACGCGGGTCGTGCAAATGGAACCCGGCCCCACGCCCACCTTGATGGCGCTAACGCCTGCCTTCACCAAATCCCGGGCACCCTGTTCCGTGACCACGTTGCCGGCCACCACCGGAACCGCCGAAAGGGACTTGAGCTGTTCCACCACCTGCATGATCCGGCTGGTATGACCCGTGGCCGCATCAATGAAAAGCGCATCGGCCCCGGCCGCGATGAGTTCGCGTCCGCGGTCGATGCAGTCCGGTCCGACCCCCACGGCGGCACCACAACGCAAATGACCGTTCCCATCCTTGGCCGCATTGGTGAAGGTCCGGCGTTTTTCAATGTCGGATCCCGTGATCAGTCCGGCCAGACGGCCGTCTGGATAGACCAGCGGGAGTTTCTCGATCCGGTTCTGATAGAGAATACTGCGCGCCTCATCATGACTTGTGTTCGGAGGCCCGGTGACGAGCTTTTCCTTCGGTGTCATCACATCGCCGACCTTGGCATCCAGTCGGTCGAGGTATCGCAGATCCCTACCGGTCACCATGCCTTCGAGCACACCGTTCTCATCCACCACCGGAAACCCGGAAAAACCGTTGATTTCCATGATCTCCCTCACCCGCGCAATCGTGTCGTCGCGACGCACCGTGTGGGGTTTCAGAATCACCGCGCTCTCGGAGCGCTTCACCTTGGCCACCATGGCGACCTGCTCGTCGATGCTGCAGGCACGGTGGATCACCCCCATGCCGCCCTCACGGGCCAGCGCAATCGCCAGTTCGTGCTCGGACACCGTATCCATGGCCGCCGAAACGATCGGCAGGTTGAGCTGGATACCCGGGGTGACGTGCGTGGTGAGATCCGCTTCACCGGGCAGCACCGTGCTCATTGCCGGCACCAAAAGCACATCGTCGAATGATAAACCTAGAGAAATCTCCGCCATGGGGGAGTCAATAGAGCCCCGTGATGCCGATCAAGCCCGAATCGCTCGCCGCCAGCGGAAATTTGCCGCAAACGCCCCCGTCGCCCTCAAGCATCGCGCAGCAGGGACTCCAATTCCTGCTGCGACATGCCCGATCCGTCGGTCTCCCCGCTCTCATCGACCATCGCCGCCAACCCGCGCTTGCGCTCTTGGAGCCCGACAACCCGTTCCTCAACCGTGCCACGGGTCAACAGACGGTATACCGTCACCGGCCTCAGCTGGCCGATCCGATGGGCCCGATCCGTCGCCTGGGCCTCGGCGGCCGGGTTCCACCACGGATCGAAATGAATCACCGTGTCGGCAGCAGTAAGGTTCAATCCATAGCCGCCGGCCTTGAGACTGATCAGGAAGATCGGGGGGCCATCCGGCGACTGGAAGCGGTCGACCAGTCGCTGACGATCGCCACTCTGCCCGTCCAAACGAAGGCAATCCCAACCACGTCCCCTCACCACCGCCTCGATCTCGAGCAGCTGCTTCTGGAATTGGCTGAACACGAGGATCTTGTGCCCCCCGTCCAGACCCTCCTCAAGCAGCTCGATCAAGCGTGACATTTTTCCCGATCTTGCGGCTGGCGACCATCCGGCAAAACGCTCGCGATCCAGCAAGGCCAGATCGTTGCAGACCTGCCTGAGGCGCAGCAATGCGGTCAGGACCTTCATCCGCGCCGCGCCATCCTGCTTGACCTGCTCCAAGCGCTCCACCTGCCGCCGACTCTCGTCCAGCAACTGACGGTAAATGGCCTGCTGCTCCTCCGAGAGATCGCAATACTCGTCAATCTGCCACTTGGCAGGCAGTTCAGGCGCAACCTCCCATTTGGTCCGACGCAGGACGAAAGGACTGATCTTCAAGCGCAGGCGCTCAAGCGCATCAGAAGCATGCCCTTCCGCGTCCGCGCCATACCGCTCCTCAAAGGCTTTGCGAGCCCCCAGCCAGCCCGGCTGGACAAAGCGGAACACCGACCACAGATCCCTCACGCTGTTCTCCAAGGGCGTCCCGGTCAGCGCAATCCGTGACGCCGTGTCCAGCTTGGCCACCGCCTTGGCGTGATCCGTATCGGGATTGCGCATCAAACTCGCTTCATCCGCCACCACCGCCCGATAACGCCGGGACAAGTGCCACGCCAAATCCCGCGTCAAGGTGCCATAAGTCGTCAGCACCACGTCGCCACGCCTCACCACATCCCTCAACGCATCACGCTGAACCCCGTGCATCCCATGCACCCGTCGCGATGGCGCAAAACGCTGCCACTCCGCCTTCCAATTGCCCAGCAGCGAAGCCGTCACCACCACCAACACCACACCGGAGTCATCTTGATCCTCCATCATCAATCGTTCGATCAAAGCGATTGTTTGAACTGTCTTACCCAAGCCCATGTCATCCGCCAAAAGCGCTCCCTGATAGCGCCGCACACGATCCCAAAGCCAGGCAAAACCCTGCAACTGGTACGGCCTGAGCTCGGCTTGAAACGTGGCCGGCAAATCGACAATATTTAACAATTCTTGATTACTTAAATTGTTTGACTTATGAAATTTCTTACTGATTTCACAAATCACCTCAGCCACCTTCGAAGAACAGACAAAACGACCCGCCCGTTGATCCACATCCAGGTCAGCCAAGAGTGGCTCAACGACTCGTGAATAGACCGATGGCAGAACCCAGGAACTGGACCCACGCTGGCCACTCGAAGCCCCCAGCAATGACCTGACCTGCTGCAAGGAAAGAATGTTTCCATCGTTCGTTTTAAACTTTATATCGAAAGATGCGTCATCCCCTGCTTGCCCGAGGATCTGAATTTCTGGGCGAAGGATCTGGAGCGACTGGATGAAACTACGAAAGGACTGGCTTTCGACCACTTCCCATTGGTCCCGGAGCTTGAGGAGCTCATCAGCCACCCAATGACGGATTGCCTCCCGGCCTGATAACTCCAAGGAATCCGACCCCGGGTCCGTCACGCAGAATCCCATCGACCCCAGCTGCGCCATCGCCATTTCTTCGGCCCGTGTGTTGCGAAGCTCGCAACGGTCGCCAGACCAACGCGGCAAGTGGGCGAAATCCCCCTTCAGGCACCCCAACCAAGGCTCTTCATCATACGCAACCTGAAGCCTCGCCGAAACCCGCTCGGCACTCCCGTCGAGTGACAGGCGAAACCGGACTTCGGCTGGAACAAAATGGAGGCTTTGCAACCAGCCGCCCTCGGGGAACTCGATCCAATCCTGCCAGAACCCCAAATCGCCGAGCAACACCCGCAAGTCCACGCAGCAGGTCTCACCTTTGCCCAAAGTCTCCCAATGAGGCCGAAGCGAAGAAGGCAAATCCCCACGCCCTGCCCGCCGCAGCCCCGCTTCACTGATGCACCAGGTGGAGCCCCCGAGCCGGATCCATGGGTCGGGTCCCTTGATGGGTTTCAATTGCAGAACGCCGGATTCGGGGCAGCCATCCTCGACTTGCAGTCGCTGCCCATCGGAAAGCTCGATCGGCCCACCCCCATTCTCTTCGCGGAGCCCGGTCATGCCGCCCAGCCACCCAAGCCACTCCTCCAAAGCGGAGCCCGTGAGATTCAAGCGCAGGGGCCGATCAGGGATGCCTCCTTGACGCCGAAACCACTCGCTGATGGAGCGATCGGCATCTCCGGGTCGGCGAGCGCTGGGGCCGACCAACAAGGGCAACTGGGCCCGGGCAATCGACTTGCGCCACGATGAGGCAAAACACACCTCCCATGCGATCTCGGGAACGGGAGCCTTCACCGGAGCCTGCAGCTCGCGAGTGGACGGCTTCAGCAAGGCCAAGCCGACCGCCACCGCATGCGCGCAACATTCTCCGCTCGATTGGTTTTGCGGACATGAGCAACGTGCCTCCAGCTCCAGCGACGAGCGAAAAACAACGTGCACGCGAAACGGACGACGGCCGCCCGCAACCGCACCTCTCCAGCCTGTGGCGGTGGCGGCAGCTTCGGTAACCGCGCCGGCCTCTGCCATGGCTTTCCCCTCCTTGAATGCCTTCCAGGAGCTTGCCTTGCGAATTGCCTCATCTGTCCAAGCTCTCATCCGGCGCGATCTTTTCCGATTCACGCGCCTTGGCAATGCCGATCCTCAATGCCATTCGTGTGAAATTTTTGCCTTGGAGTCCTCCACCGGACTTCCTAGCGTTTCCGTGACTCGAAGCCGATATCCCTATGGCGAAGCAAGAATTCACGATCCTCAACAAACTTGGCATCCACGCAAGACCGGCGGCCCAATTCGTCAAAACGGCGAACCGCTTTGAAGCCGACATCTTCGTGGAGAAAGATGGGGAAGAAGTGGATGGCAAAAGCATCATGGGCCTGATGATGCTCGCCGCAGGCCACGGCTCGGTGATCACCGTCAGCTCCGAGGGGCTGGACGCGGAGGCCGCCATCGCGGCAATCGGGGAGCTGATTTCCCGCAAGTTCGAGGAGGAGTAAGCGGTCGGCTCGCGCAGCATCCCAAGCGCCACCAGACTGGAAATTCCCAGCCTTGCCCCTTCCCGGGCAACGCGGATCTTAC